>JBEKNM010000038.1:0-15427 GCA_049522835.1 Mycobacterium sp. | reverse complement strand
CCTGACGATCGACCAGGTGCTGGCCCTGCTGGAAGGCGCGGGCGGCGACAGCCCCGCCGACGGACCGCTAACGCTGCGCAATCGGGCGCTGTTGGAAATGCTGTACTCGACCGGTTCGCGGATCTCCGAGGCGGTGGGCCTCGACGTCGACGACATCGATACCCAGGCCAGGACGGTGCTGTTGTCCGGCAAGGGCGGCAAGCAGCGGCTGGTGCCGGTGGGACGCCCCGCCGTGCAGGCGCTGGACGCCTACCTGGTACGGGGCCGCCCGGAGCTGGCTCGTCGCGGCCGCGGGACGCCCGCCATCTTTCTCAATGCGCGCGGCGGCCGGTTGTCGCGGCAAAGCGCATGGCAAGTGCTGCAGGATGCTGCCGAGCGCGCCGCCATCAGCTCGGGTGTGTCGCCGCACATGTTGCGGCATTCCTTTGCCACGCACCTGCTCGAGGGCGGCGCCGACGTGCGGGTCGTACAGGAGTTACTCGGACATGCCTCGGTGACGACGACGCAGATCTACACGCTGGTCACCGTGCATGCGCTGCGCGAAGTTTGGGCAGGAGCCCACCCCCGGGCCCAGTGACTGCGCGGAAAGTCGAGTCGTCAGGCCGATCACGCCTAAATCCCAACAACCTGTCGACGTTCGGCTTGACCTCCTCCCGGCTCTGAAGGGCCGGGACTCCGAGTGGACCGCTCACGCGGCCCATCCAGAGTTCTCACTTTCGTGAGCGCACCTTGCGGTGCCCGCACCTTGCGGTGCGGCCCCCGGTCCGGGGGTGGGCGCGGGCAGAGCCCGGGCCAAGACTATTTGAGCAGCGTTATGGTCGGCATGGTCGCCGTGACCACACGCGACACAAAGGAAAACCGTTTGGCTCTGGCGGTTTTCCTTCGCCGTGTGGCCACACTTGCGGCACTGTTGGCTGCTGTACCTTGCCGGCACCTCGACAAGCGTGGTGCCACAAGCCTTCATTTTCTGTCCCAACCGCTTAGCGAACAGGCCCCAACAGTTGGCGTAGATACCCTTGTTGAGCCCCGCCTTGGCGGCCGCCCCGTTGGGCAGATATTGTCCGGGATTGTCCGGGTCCGGTTTGGGTTTGGGCCGACGAACCATGTTACGTATCGGCAACTGCTCCACCGCGACGACGTCGTAGTTGGCCGCGACCCTCGTGGTGATCTTCTCCACCCAGTCGCGGCGGCGGTCGGCCACCGTCTGATGCAACGCCGCTATCCGCGCCACGACGACCTTGCGGCGCGCGCTGCCTTTACCCCGACGCGCCTTCTCGCGCTCCAACCGAGCCAGCTTCGCCTGCTCGCGCTTGCCCATCCTGGGCGCGCGGAACATCTGCCCATCCGAGGTGGCGATGGTGGTGGCCACACCACGGTCGATACCGATCGCCCGCCCTGTCCTGCCGGCATCAGACACCGCCGGTTGCGGCGCGGGGAAACTCACATGCCAGCGCCGGCACCGTCGCGGGTGATCCGCGCCATGCCCAGCTTGCCTACTGGCAACGCACGCGACAGCTTGAACTTCACCCAACCCAGCTTCGGCACGGCGACCTGCGCCCACTGCTGGTTGTGGACAATCACCTTGGTGTCGCGCACACAGAAGCCCTCCGACTTACCGCGCTTGCGCAACGTCGGCTCCTTGGCGATGCCGTCGAAACACGCTTGGGCCGCCCGGTCGAAATCCCGCAACGCCTGCCGCTGAACCGCCGACGACCCGGCGGCCAACCACGCGAACTGCTGACGCGCTTGGGCCAACTGCTTCTGTCGCGCCGCCGGGCCCGGCGCCCAACATCCCGTAGTACCCCGCTCGCGCCGCTCGCGGTAGCGGAACTGTTCGACCGCCAGGTTCCACACGTAGCGTGCGTCCGCGCAGTGGCGTTCCCGCATGAACACAGCCTGTTCCCCTGTTGGGTACAGCCTGTAACGGTTCGCCACGTCGACAACCTAACCTCAGGTGCCGACAGATCCGCTTACCCACCAGATATAGTGGGGCGGCTCCACCAACATAGCATTGGTCTATGTTTTCTACTGACGACTACCGGCGTGGCCGCAGTGTCGTATCGGCGCTGCACGCTCACTTGGTCTTTGTGACGAAGTATCGGCGTGGTGTCCTCACCGACGAGCTGCTGACCCGATGCGAGGAAGTGATGCGCGAGTCTGCGCCGACTTCAACACGACGCTGGTCGAATTCAACGGCGAACACGACCACGCACATCTGTTGATCGAATACCCGACCACGGTGCAGCTCTCGAAACTCGTGAACAGCCTCAAGGGTGTGTCGGCCCGCCGGCTGCGCTACGAGTTCACCTATTGGGTTAACCAACACAGCATGAACGGGCACCTATGGTCGCCGTCCTACTTCGCCGCATCCTGCGGCGGCGCACCTTTGTCGATCATCGCCCAATACATCGACCAACAGCGCCGACCCCCCAGTGGTCCCGGCAGGCCGAAACTGATGCGCTAACCCAGCCCTCAACAGGCCGGGCTTGCGCGCTACGACAACTGGTCAGCCTGCGTACTCAGATTCCAGCACGAGATCGGACACCAGTGATTGGTACTCCAGGTGCGCCTTGTGCTCGACGGTGTTCCACAGCTTGCCCTGTTGCTGGCGCATGTACTCGCGGTATTTAGGTGCGCCCGGCACCCTGACGTTGTCGGCCACCACGATCGAGCCGGGGTGCAGCCAGCTCCGGTCGAGGATGCTCTTCAGATCGTTGAGGTAGGCGTCCTTGTCGTGGTCGAGAAACACGAAGTCAAGTGCACCGGAAGTGAATCCGTGCTGATTGGCCAGCTCGTCCAGTGTGCGCCCGCCGTCGCCAATGGTGCCGACGACACACGTCACGCGGTCGGCGACCCCGGCATGCGCCCAGATCTGCCGGGCGTTGGCGGCGTTGGCTTCGGCGAGTTCGACGGAGTACACCTTGGCGCTCGGAGCGGCCCTGGCGATCCGCAGAGCGCCGTAGCCGCAGTAGGTGCCGAGCTCCAGCGCCAGTGCGGGATCGGCGCGTCGCACGGCGGCGTCGAGGAGTAGCCCCTTCTCGTCGCCGACGTTGATCAGGACCGACTTTTCGTAGGCGAACTTGTCGATCGTGGCCAGCACGTCGTCGACGTCGCCGGCCCGGGCGTTTTCCAAGACGTAGTTGACCGCGGCCGCTTCCCGTCCATCACCGATCTGGCCCGTCGTGGTGATGTTGCGAGATCCGGTCGCCATCCGCCAGAACGACCACCGCAGCAGGGGCATCCGTCGCTTGATGTCCATAGACGCAACGATAGACGTCCCAGCCGAACCCGCACCGAACCGAGCCGCGAGCGGCCGCGGCCTCGTGCTTCGGCACACATCATGAACGACGACGGCTATCCCAGCGTCGAGACCTAGCGCGGCCTGAGATCCCGCCGGGAAAGCTCGATAACCTCTTCGGTGGTGGGCGGACTAGCAGGGTGATGCGAAAGACACCACGGCGCTCGGATCTTCTGAAAGGCCTCGCCTTCCAGCGCCGCATAGAAGTAACCAGCGCTGAGCCTGCTGATATCGGGCACGTGGCCGCCCTTGGCCCGCGCCATTTCCTTGGCGACCGTGATCTGGTTCGGTGAGTTCAGCAGCCCATAGAACTGCGTTGCTGCGTTGGCAGGAATGTTGTTGTGGAGCCCACGCGGCGACTGGGTCGCAAATACCAGGCCCAGCCCGTACTTGCGGGCTTGGGAGGACAATGCCAGTGTGCTTTGGGTACACGGTGTGCTGCCCATCGACGGCGCGAAGTTCTGTGCCTCGTCCATAACCAATATCCCGCCGAGCGGCCGTTCCCCGGCAGGATGGCGTTTGATCCATGAAAAAAGGGCCATCTGCAACTGGTTGACGAATCCCTGCTTCTCCCGATCGTTGGGTAGCCCGACCATGCTGACGACGGAGATTCGCGCGCGATAACCCGCCGAAGGGGCGAAAAGGACACTGGGATCAGCAGGGGTGCCCATGCCACCGAACATCGGGTCGTTGACCCTTGCGGCTCGTAGATTCTGCCCGAGCGCAGCGGCCATATCCCGAGCGCCGTTCAGCCCGCTGACGTCGTTGGGCAGGTCGCTCAGCATGTCGATGAAACCACCCAGAGTGGGTGCCGACTGGCGCCCGTACCACCGGAGAGCCTCCTTGAGCACGGCACGTAAGAGGTTGGCCTTCGCCGAATTACCAGAGATGAGTGCGCGAGGTTCCAGCGCGGCGAAAGCTGATTCCACGGCATCGGAGAACTCGTCGTCGTTGTCGACGACGCTCGTGAAGTCGGGCAATGGCTGAAACGCCAGGGGCCGGCCACCAGAGCGTCCCGGCGTCCAGACGACCACCTCGGTGTTGGCCAGATACTCGGCGGACCGCGCGTCGTCTGCTGGTAGCCAACCGACGGGGCGCTCGGGCCAAGCGCTGCCGAGACGAGACAGGTCGTTGTTGGGGTCTAGAACAATCGACGACACACCCCGCAGCGCGCACTCTTCTACCAGTCGTCGGATGAGGACGGTCTTGCCCGAGCCCGAGCCGGCGAAGATCGCGGTGTGCTTGCGCAGGGCGGCCAGGTCGACTGAAACTCGTTGTCCACCATCGACCGTCACGCCGATCGGGACGGCGGTGGCAGACTCTGGCTCATCCGGCTCGGAGCGCGCCGCCACGGTCGCTTCCGGCCAAGGTTCCGGCTCGGAGGAATCTTCCGAATGCGGTTCCACAGGACGCGATTCCGAGGCCAGATCACTCAGCGCCCGTCGAAGTATCGCGATCCCGTGCGCAGGTCTACGTGCCCGAAGCCAGTCGGCAAGGTCAGAATGGTTGTCGTGGAGCAAGTCGCGCAGCGCGGTTAGGGTACGTAGGTCGTCGTCAGGCAACGGCAGTGTATGTCCGCCAGCGGCCTCGAAGTCAGCCACCAACGCCGCGGTTTTGGCTCCGCTGGGCCACGGTGTGTTCCGCAGCAAAAATAACCGTCTTTTGGGAGAGTCTCGGTTGAATCCAGCTGCAGCGCACGCCTTTTTTATACGGGTCTGTGCCGCAAGCGCATTGGTCGTGGCGACAGCTCGAAATGCCCAGTGCTGCTCGTCTTCCGTGGCGGCGTCAACGGTTTGGCGCAAGCGGGCATGCAATGCGACAACCCGGCCAGGTGGGGGGTCCGGGTGGAACGTCTGATCCCCGTTTTGGTGCTCGGTGATCCACGCTTCGAGGGCTGCCGAAAGGAGGCCGGGCACGGTGGTGTCCTCGCCGTCGGGGTCTAACGCAGCGGTGGTGACCGCTCGTTGGCGATAGTCGGCGAACTGTCGATCTAGTTCGTCGGTGACGGCGCGTGTATTGACAGGTTGTTCATGTTTGCTACTGACGTCGGCGAGTCGAGCTAATTCATCGATGGTGTTGCGCGCCAGGCAGCTTCGGACATGTGCATCGGCCAGCTGGAGCAACTTCCGCGGCGTGATATTGATGTCGTGACTGAAAGCCTCCGGCAGAATCGGCCAACTCGGATACGGCGGAACAAACTCCACCGCGCGATAGCTAGCCGTGAAGCGGCGCTCCAAAATGGCCCGCCCAACCGCCGGGTTATTAAGCCCGCGTAAAACCTGCGACGTCCGGAATCGGTCGCCCACCGTTGCAGTAGCCCTTATTTGTATGGCTTCCCACACTGATGGAAGACAAGCCACTACCGGCGCAGTACGCCGCATGGTCTGCCGAATTGACATCAGCCCGTGTGCGACGTGATCGAGGTCGCGATTGTCGCCAGTTTCGCCCCCGCTCTCTGTCCTCTCCGACGACTGCGCGATCAAGGTGTCGATCTGGTCGATCGCGAGAACAGCAGGGCCAGCCAACGCGACGAGACGGGAAATTTCCCGGACGCACCCCTGTTCGCTCGTCGGAGGGTCCCCTAGCCCCCAAGTTCTTTGATCGCCACGGTCGAGATCATCGGTTCCGGTGAGGAACGCCTCGCCAATATCCTGCAGGCCGAGGTCCGCGGCGCCAACCAGCACCAGCGCGCGCAATGTGTGACCGCACTGTCGGACTGTCTCCCGATGTTGTTTGTGTAGCGCTTTAACGAAACCAGTGAGGATCTCCGGCGTCAGGTCTTCGTCGCCGATCACCGCCCTGCGGTCGGACCGCGAGATATGCGCCAGCGACGAGAGCTCCCACAGCAAATCTTTGAGCTGGGTATCACGAGTACCCCCCGGCCTGCCGAGGCTTTCCAGGATTCCGCTGCGAGCCGACTGCCAGAAACTTGTCGCGTCAAGCAGTTCCACGAGGAAGAAGAATCCGCCGTCCGCCTGCACTCGTTCACGAACCTGACCCAGCAGGTGCGTCTTCCCCGAACCAGCGGGACCGTGAATCACCATGCCCAATGGGTTGGAGTCAGCCGAGTGAGCGGCGTCGGCGAAGGCGTCCATGACGTCACTCATCGCCTCGTCGTGAATCCCGCGGACATGCACGGCGCCCTGGGAATGCCACATGTCATCGGCGGTGGGTGCCCAGCTTAGGCGCAACGACCTTAACGCTTCTCTCTGTTGCGGATCCATTGTTTCTGGTTGCTGCAAGGCCGTCACGACTGGATCGCAATCAGGTGCTTGTCCTGCAAACCGATCTCCACCGCGGCTGCGCGGTCTGCAGTGGTGAGAGTCTTCTGATTCTCCTCCGGGACGAGGCTGACTCCGGGCGCCTGGTATAGCCGCACCAGTGCGGCGTCGAGCTCTGCCCGGGGTACGTCGGACAGTTCAGCTCTCAGTTTGACCAGCCCCAGCCAGCCGCCTGGCCGGGCGACCAATCGGGAGTACGCCCGGCGCACCCGGCTTTCGACGTCGCTGTCCAGGTTGGTTTCTTCGGCCTCCGGCTCGAACAAATCCGCAAGCCGGAAATCTTTTTGGCGCAGGTAGCGATCCACAGCGGTGAGCACCGTATAGAGAACCTTGCCTTGGCCCCTCACACTGGCGGGTACCGCGGTGCCCACCAGGCTCCGGCACGTCGTCCAACCCTGGTCCGTAAGTTCGTGGACCATCGGCGTCCCGGGCGTAGTTTCAATGAGCTTCAACCGGTTGAGCCGTTCCCGATCAAGCTTTTTCAGCTCGGGGCCAAGCTCCTTCAGCTTTGGGTTTGGCACCGGCCGTGCCTCGGCCATCAACACCAGCAACACGGCCTGTTCGGTGCCGGTGAGTTCATCGGGGGATACGGTCACGACGAATTCCCTTCTTGGAGTCGGAGTTTGAACAGCATGGCTTTGATGACGTCGAGCACCGAAGACATCTCATCGGCGAGCTGATCGTTGGTAAAGCGCAAAACCCGGAAACCCTCTAGCGCCAAGGCGTTGTCGCGGTGGCGGTCGGCAGCATATTTCTGTGCACCGCGGTGATCTGGGCCGTCGATCTCGACGATGCAGCGTTCGGTGGGCCAGATGAGGTCGACACGTATCCTCGGCATCAGGGAATCCCCGTTGCGCTCCTGGTTCCACTGGTGTCCGGCCGCCCAGTCGCAGTTAGCCAGGACACGAGCGAGCTTCTTCTCCGCCTCGCTTAGCGGGTGCGGCTGCCCCAACGGGGCAGGAATGTCCAGAAGTCTGACAGCCAGTTGCGGCGGCGAGGCTGTTGGCTCGACATAGGAGGAAACGCCGATGACCATGGTAGGGAACCGGTCGACACAGGCCAGCATGCCGTCGGTGAGCCAGACTCCGATCCCGTGATTGGCCAGCCAGCCTAACGCGACTCCGGCCGTCTGTTGCTCGTCTTCGTCGAGCCCTGCCGAGCCGTCGATCAGGAGTACTACATCTTCCCTGTGGTAGGCGTCGGCCAGAATGCGCGCCAAGCCGTGGGCCTGGATCTCCCGCGGAAAGCGCTCGAGTCGAGACCGCCCCAGCAGTGCCGCCTCGGCGACATCGGCCAGGAATGGTCCGAAATGTTCGCTGTTCGCCGCGTGCCGGCGAGCGAGCATTCGGACAACCCGCCGATCTAGGCCGCTCGTCGTCTGGACCGTGTCACCATCGGGAAGCCATGCGGGAAACAGCTGTAGGGCGACGGCTTCCAGCTGGCTCAGCAGGTTGGTGACCACGGCTGAGGCGGCAGGGGCGGCGAAGATACCGCAACGGATCACGACCGGAACATCCGGCGGCAATGGGTCGAGGTTGACGATGAGCTGCTCGACGCCCAGGCCCGCAACCCTTACCACCGCGGCGCGAGGCAGCCTTACCAGTGCAGGCAAGCTGTCGCACGCCGCACCGCGCATGCAGCCCCCTTCGGCTCGCTGAACGTCACCCAATCTTGGCGCATGCGGGGGAGACATGCGCGCCCGTTCGATCATCTACGAGCCGACCCATTGTTCGGCACATGGACGGGCTCCGGACGGCGCCGCGGCGGCATCCCCGGGCCGCGGCGGGCAGCCGTCCGCATCACCCGCATCCGGCTTGCGGCTGCTGCGTAGCGACCCTGAGTGGCGTCGTAAAGCCGCCTAGCCGTGCGGCCTGCTTCGTGAGCTTGTCGATGATGCTGGTGAGACGGGTGTGACTCCCAGCGGTGCTGCGCATGCTGTTGTTGGTCGCCGACCCGTATTCGCTGGTGAGATTGCCTGCGGGTCGTCCGGATTAGGCGCGCGAACCCGTTAGACTTTCCTGCGATGTTCACCTCCCGAACACTCGGCTTGCAATGAGCGACCCGCCCGAAAGCGACGTCGTTGTTGGGCTGACCGGACGGCCGCCGCGGATGATCCCCGAGCCAAAGCCGCGCACTTCACACGGCCCGGCCAAGGTCATCGCGATGTGCAACCAGAAGGGCGGAGTAGGGAAAACCACGTCGACGATCAACCTGGGTGCAGCACTCGCCGAATACGGCCGGCGAGTGCTGCTAGTGGACATGGACCCGCAGGGCGCACTGTCGGCGGGCCTCGGCGTACCCCATTACGAGCTGGAGAAAACCGTCCACAACCTGCTGATAGAGCCACGGGTGTCCATCGACGACGTGCTGATCCCCAGCCGGGTCAAGAACATGGACCTGGTGCCCAGCAATATCGACCTGTCGGCCGCCGAGATCCAGCTGGTCAATGAGGTCGGCCGCGAGCAGACCCTGGCCCGCGCATTGCATCCGGTGCTGGACCGCTACGACTACGTGCTGATCGACTGCCAGCCGTCGCTGGGCCTGCTCACCGTGAACGGGCTGTCCTGCTCGGACGGGGTAGTGATCCCGACCGAATGCGAGTTCTTCTCGCTGCGCGGCTTGGCGCTGCTCACCGATACCGTCGACAAGGTGCGCGACCGGCTCAACCCCAAGCTCGAGGTCAGCGGGATCCTGCTGACTCGTTTCGACCCGCGCACCGTCAACGCGCGTGAGGTGATGGCCCGCGTCGTCGAGCGGTTCGGTGACCTGGTGTTCGACACGGTGATTACCCGTACGGTCCGTTTCCCGGAGACCACCGTCGCGGGCGAGCCGATCACCACCTGGGCACCGAAATCGGGGGGCGCCATGGCCTACCGCTCGCTGGCCCGCGAGTTCATCGACCGATTTGGCGCGTGACCGGCGGCGCGAATGGTGAGCCATACCAGAACGGCTACCCAGATGGCTTCCGAGTCCGGCTCACCAACTTCGAGGGACCGTTCGATCTGCTGCTGCAGCTGATCTTCGCCCACCGCCTCGACGTCACCGAGGTGGCGCTGCACCAGGTCACCGACGATTTCATCGCCTATACCCGCGAGATCGGTTCCGAGCTGGGGCTAGACGAGACCACGGCGTTCCTGGTGATGGCGGCGACCTTGCTCGATCTCAAGGCTGCCCGGCTGTTACCGGCCGGGCAGATCGATGACGAAGAGGATCTAGCGCTGCTGGAGGTGCGCGACCTGCTGTTCGCCCGGCTGCTGCAGTATCGCGCGTTCAAGCACGTTGCGCAGATGTTCGCCGAGTTGGAGGCCACCGCGTTACGCAGCTTTCCGCGCGCGGTGTCGCTGGAGGACCAGTTCACCGACCTGTTGCCGGAGGTGATGCTGGGCGTCGACTCCGAGCGGTTCGCCCAGATCGCCGCGATCGCGTTCAGCCCCCGGCCCGTGCCCACGGTGGCCCTCGAGCATCTACACGAGCTGCAGGTTTCGATTCCCGAACAGGCCACAAAGCTGCTGGCGATGCTGGAAGCGCGGGGCAGCGGCCAATGGGCTTCATTTTCTGAGCTGGTTGCCGACTGCGCGGCGCCCATCGAGGTCGTCGGGCGCTTTCTGGCGCTGCTCGAGTTGTATCGGTCTAGGGCGGTAGCATTCGACCAGTCGGAGCCGCTTGGCGTGCTCCAGATTTCGTGGACCGGCGAACGTCCGACCACCGAAGCCTCGGTAGAAGTGCGGGACCAATCATGAGCCGCGCCGGCGACGATGCAGAGCGAAGCGATGAGGAGGAGCGGCGCTCATGACGCAAGAACCGTCCGACGTCGATCTCGGCATCGACATCGCTGAGGTGGCGCCCCTGGATCCCGAGGAACTGGGTTCTGTGCTGGAGGCGCTGCTCTTGGTGGTGGACACTCCGGTGACCGTCGATGCGCTGGCCGCGGCCACCGAACAACCCGTCTATCGGGTCGCGGCGAAGCTGACAGCGATCGCCGATGAACTCACTGGACGCGATAGCGGCATCGACTTGCGGGAAACCAGTGAGGGCTGGCGGATGTACACGCGCGCCCGGTTCGCGCCCTACGTAGAAAAGCTACTGCTGGACGGCGCGCGATCAAAGCTCACTCGGGCCGCGCTGGAGACGCTGGCTGTGGTGGCTTACCGCCAGCCGGTGACACGCGCACGGGTGAGCGCGGTTCGCGGCGTGAATGTCGACGCCGTCATTCGTACTCTGCTGGCGCGTGGCCTGATCACCGAGGCTGGTGCCGACGGCGACACTGGCGCTGTGACATTCGCGACCACCGAGCTGTTCCTGGAGCGGCTGGGCTTGACGTCGCTGGCCGACCTTCCCGATATCGCGCCGCTGCTTCCCGATGTCGATTCGATCGATGAACTGAGCGAATCTTTGGACAGCGAGCCACGGTTCATCAAACTCGCCGGCGGCGCGGCGCCCGAGCAGGCTCTGTCGTTCGACGTGGACCGGGATTGATGGCCGAGACCCAGGATTCCAGCGGCGCCGGGGAAGGCGTCCGCTTACAAAAAGTGTTGTCCCGGGCAGGGATTGCGTCCCGGCGGGCCGCTGAGAAGTTGATCATCGACGGCCGCGTCGAGGTGGACGGGCAACTGGTGACCGAATTGGGGACCAGGGTTGATCCGGATGTCTCGGTAATCCGCGTCGACGGGGCCAGGGTGGTCGTCGACGACTCCCTGGTGTACCTGGCGCTGAACAAGCCGCGCGGTGTGCATTCGACCATGTCCGACGACCGCGGGCGGCCCTGTATCGGGGACTTGATCGAGCGCCGAGTGCGCGGTAACAAGAAGCTGTTTCACGTCGGGAGACTCGATGCTGACACCGAAGGGCTGATCCTGCTGACCAACGACGGCGAGCTGGCACACCGGTTGATGCATCCCTCCCACGAGGTTCCCAAGACGTATCTGGCGACGGTGCCAGGGACGGTGCCGCGCGGGCTCGGTAAGAAACTGCGGGCGGGTATCGAGTTGGATGACGGCCCAGCGCATGTCGACGATTTCGCGGTGGTGGACGCCATACCGGGTAAGACGTTGGTGCGGGTAACGCTGCACGAAGGACGCAACCGCATCGTGCGCCGGTTGCTGGAGGCCGTGGGCTTCCCGGTGGAGGCGCTGGTGCGCATCGACATCGGTTCCGTGTCACTGGGGAAGCAGCGCCCAGGCCACGTTCGGGCGTTGAGCCTTGCCGAGATCGGGCGACTGTACAAAGCGGTGGGCCTGTGAGCGGAACGAACGCAGTGAGTGACGCGACGGCAGCGAACCATCGGGCAGTGAATGACATAGTCATCGCCATCGATGGCCCGGCGGGAACCGGAAAGTCCTCTGTGTCAAGAGGCTTGGCGCAAGCACTCGGAGCGCGCTACCTGGATACCGGGGCGATGTACCGGATGGTGACGCTAGCGGCACTGCGGGCCGGTATCGACCCGGCAAACGCTGGTGCCATCGGCCAAATTGGGTGGACCGTGAAAATGTCGGTGGACTACAGCCCCGACGTTATTCACTATCGCCTTGCCGGAGAAGATGTTTCAGCCGAAATACGCGGGGATGAGGTCACCCAGGCGGTGTCGGCGGTATCGTCAGTTCCTGCCGTGCGCGCCCGGCTTGTCGGGCTGCAGCGCCAGATGGTCGAAGGCCCGGGCAACGTCGTCGTTGAGGGTCGAGATATTGGGACCGTGGTGTTGCCCGACGCGCCGGTGAAGATCTTCTTGACAGCTTCGGCCGAAACCCGCGCCCGGCGTCGCAACGACCAGAACGTCGCGTCGGGACTGGCCGACGACTATGACGGCGTGCTGGCTGATGTGCGCCGCCGCGATCACCTGGATTCCACCCGGACGTTGTCGCCGCTGCGAGCGGCTTCGGATGCGGTGGTCGTCGACACCAGCGACATGACCGAGGCGCAGGTGATCAGCCACTTGCTGGAGTTGGTCGAGCAGCGAAGCGGGGCAGCGTGGTGACCCAAGACGGCACCTGGATTGATGAAAGCGACTGGAATTTCGAAGATTCCGGTGTCGATGAGCCGGGTCCTGCGCCGGTGGTGGCGATCGTGGGCCGGCCTAATGTCGGCAAGTCGACGCTGGTGAACCGGATCCTGGGCCGGCGCGAAGCGGTGGTGCAGGATATCCCCGGCGTGACGCGGGACCGGGTTTCCTACGACGCGCTGTGGACCGGACGCCGGTTCGTCGTCCAGGACACCGGGGGATGGGAGCCCGACGCCAAGGGTCTGCAGCAGCTGGTCGCCGAGCAGGCGTCGGTGGCCATGCGCACCGCCGACGCGGTGATCTTGGTGGTCGATGCCACTGTCGGCGCCACAACCGCCGACGAGGCCGCCGCCCGCATTCTGCTTCGCTCGGGAAAGCCAGTCTTTCTGGCCGCCAACAAGGTTGACAGCGATAAAGTGGAATCGGAAGCGGCCGCACTGTGGTCGCTGGGGCTCGGACAGCCGTATGCGATCAGCGCGATCCACGGTCGCGGCGTCGCCGATCTGCTTGACGAGGTGCTGGCCGCGCTGCCCGAGGTTTCCGAAGCGGCACCGGTCACGGGCGGTCCCCGGCGGGTGGCGCTGGTCGGCAAGCCCAATGTCGGCAAGAGTTCACTGCTCAACAAGCTGGCCGGAGACGTGCGTTCGGTGGTGCACGAGGTTGCCGGGACCACGGTGGACCCGGTGGACTCGCTCATCGAATTGGGCGGCAAGATCTGGCGATTCGTCGACACCGCGGGCTTGCGCCGCAAGGTCGGCCAGGCCAGCGGGCACGAGTTCTACGCTTCGGTGCGCACTCACTCGGCCATCGATTCCGCCGAAGTGGTGATCGTGCTGATCGATGCGTCGGAGCCGCTGACCGAACAGGATCAGCGGGTGCTGACCATGGTCACCGAGGCCGGACGGGCTCTGGTGCTGGCTTTCAATAAGTGGGATCTGGTCGACGAAGACAGGCGCGAGCTGCTGGACCGCGAGATCGACCGCGAACTGGTGCAGCTGCAATGGGCACAGCGGGTCAACATCTCCGCCAAGACGGGCCGCGCGGTGCAGAAGCTGGTGCCGGCGATGGAGACTGCGCTGGCGTCGTGGGACGCCAGGATCGCGACCGGCCCGTTAAATACTTGGGTCAAGGAGGTGGTCGCGGCTACGCCGCCCCCGGTACGTGGGGGCAAGCAGCCGCGCATCCTGTTCGCCACCCAGGCCACCGCCCGACCGCCGACATTTGTGTTATTCACTAGCGGTTTCCTGGAGGCCGGATATCGACGCTTCCTGGAGCGGCGGCTGCGCGAGACGTTCGGGTTCGAGGGCAGTCCGATCCGGATCAACGTGCGGGTGCGCGAAAAGCGGGGCGCCAAGCGCCGCTGAGCGCGCTGCCTCGACCGCTGCCGCGTCGAGCGTGCATGCAGGGCTTGAGTGTGCGTTCAAGGCGGGAATCCATCGATTTCTCCGCCCTCAGCTCACAGTGGTTGCCTAAGACCGCGAGGAGAAGACCGGAGCCATACGTGCGGTCACGCGGTTGTTCAAGGACGTGACCGCACAGTCGCAGCGGGGTAGCGCGTTGTCTGCGGTAGGCTTTCGACCTGCCGCCGGTGGACTCACCGGCGAACGGGCTGTGGCGCAGTTTGGTAGCGCACTTGACTGGGGGTCAAGTGGTCGCAGGTTCAAATCCTGTCAGCCCGACCAGAGAAAATGGGCTCTGAGCTGCGATAACGCAGATTCTCAACCCCAACTGTCACGTGTCGGTCGACCCACTCTGGGACCACATGGGTGCTGGCGGCGCGCTCGACGGGCTGATTCAGGGGAGTTTCGGCCAGTTCGACAGCACGTCGTGCACGCTATGCGCGCCTGTGCACGTTATCCGGCTCAGCCGGTGGCGCTGTCCTTGTGCCGAAGTTATCCGCTGGTCAAGTGGGGTGGTGGCACGTAAGTCCAATCAGCATCATGCGCGGGTCAGGCAAGCTATCGCGAGGTTGTCGGCGTTTGGGGGCCTTGGCCCGGCGCCATTCGGCGACCGCTCGCCGCGCTTCGCGAAGCCGCCGGCGAACGACTTCTGGGTCGTCCTCAGCATGCTGAAGCCTTCAGTTCCCGCCGAGCGCCCTACGCGCTAATGCTGCTGCCGCAGGACTCACGATATTCCGCCGCGCCCGGGTGGCGGGCTGGTCGGTCACGTTGATCAGGACTTCGTACACGGGGAGTTGACGCAGGGACGATTCCGAGAGAGACCGACCGTCGGAGTAGCGCCAGCCGAGATCGGCCAGCAACGCCGTCATCTTGTCGAACGGCAGTTCGGAACCGGCCGAAGCCGCCGCAAAGGCCAGCATCAGCAGGGTCGCTTGTGCGTCGAACTTCTCTTCGGACTTGGGAATCAACCGACCGGTCATATGCTCCCACAGTCTGTCGGCGTCACGCTGGGCCACTATGCCAGCCTTGGTCAGCAACAGCGTGCCCTTGTGCTTACGCAGCAGTCCCAACGACTGCACGCTTTCGCGGAACCGCAGCAGTGGATAGCATTGGATCTCGCGGTTGTTCTTGCCAATCCAATCATCCATTACAGGAACGACTTTCGAGGCTTCCTCGACGTCAGCCGGTTTAAGGTATCCGGCGGTCGTCAACGGAATGCCGCAGTCCTTAGCGCGATCCAGAAACCACCGATACGCCCGCAGATTGTCGGCAACAGCGACCGTGTCCAGCGGTCGCGCACCGGCCAGCGTGAGCGCCGCCTTCGTCAGGTCGTCGCCATACTGGGTGAACGTGAGCCGATGAACCAGGTCGACCAGGCGCACGTCGATGCCTGCCTCGCGCAGCACGAAGTACGCGTCGCCGAACCCCTTGTTGACCCGTTCCGGCTCGAACA
>JBEKNM010000037.1:0-15480 GCA_049522835.1 Mycobacterium sp. | reverse complement strand
GCTCTACAAGGTGCTGAGCACGTTCGAGGAAGCTGGCAGGTGCCAGCGTGGATATTTCGTCGAGTCGCTGGGGGGCGCCCAGTTCGCGGTCGCATCGACCGTCGACCGGCTCCGCAGTTACCTCGACGGGATCGACCCAGAGCGCCCCGAATACCGGGCGATCGTGTTGGCCGCCGCCGATCCGGCGAATCCCTACGGCGCGGCGCTGCCCTGGCCCGGCTCGACCGCAGCGGGCCCCGGCTCCGGGGCCCGGCCGGGCCGCAAAGCCGGGGCGCTCGTCGTGCTGGTGGACGGCGAGCTCGCCTGGTTCCTCGAGCGCGGCGGGCGGTCACTGCTGACCTTCACTGACGACCCCGCAGCCGACCAGGCCGCAGCCACGGCACTGGCCGACTTGGTCGCCGCTCGGCGCGTGGCATCGATCCTGGTGGAGCGCATCAACGGGGTGCCTGCACTGCAGCCGCGCGCCGGCGGGCCGAGTCCGGTGGCAGACGCGCTATCAGGGCTGGTTCAAGCGGGCTTTGTCGCTACGCCCCGCGGGTTGCGGCTGCGATGAGCGATGCCTGAGGGCGACACCGTCTGGCACACCGCGGCCACGCTGCGGCAGCACCTGGCCGGGCAAACACTGACACGCTGCGATATCCGGGTGCCGAGATTTGCCACCGTCGACCTCGCCGGGGAGGTAGTGGATGAGGTGCTCAGTCGGGGGAAGCACTTGTTCGTCCGAGTCGGGCGGGCCAGCATTCACTCGCACCTGAAGATGGACGGCAGCTGGCGGGTCGGCAACGGGCGGGTGCGGGTGGATCACCGCGCGCGAATCATGCTGGAAGCCGGCACCGTTCGGGTGGTCGGCGTTGACCTCGGAGTGCTCGAGGTCCTCGATCGCGATCACGACGGCGACGTGGTCGCGCATCTGGGACCCGATCTGCTGGGGGAAGATTGGGACCCACAGGTTGCCGCCGCCAACCTGATGGCGCGCCCGGACCGGCCGATCGGTGAGGCGCTGCTGGATCAGCGAGTGCTGGCCGGGGTGGGCAACGTTTATTGCAACGAATTGTGTTTCGTCAGTGGACATCTGCCCACCACGCCGGTCAGCTCGATCATAGACCCGCATCGCCTGGTCACCCGCGCCCGGGACATGCTGTGGGCCAATCGCTTCCGCTGGAATCGCTGCACCGCCGGCGATATCCGGGCGGGCCGGCAGCTGTGGGTCTACGGGCGAGCCGGACAGGGTTGCCGGCGCTGCGGCGCGCCCATTAACTACGACGGCACCGGTGACCGGGTGGCCTACTGGTGCCCGGCCTGTCAGCGCTAGTCCCGGACGTGCGTCACAAAAAAACTGCGTGATGGCTTCCGACGCGTCGAGCACGCGCGTGGGGGTCCGACGAACGCCCCGCCGTTTGTCGATCTGGTAGCGGCCCAACTCCGTGGACGCCGCCCACGCGGTGAAATCGAAGCGGTGCACGACCGCTTCGTCACCTGCGATCAACGAGGGCGTGCGGCTCAAGGGCGATGGCCAGCGGCGAAACCAAGCACGGTGATTTTAACTGCGCCTTCCAGCAAGCCTGCTGCGTGTTAGATGTCGTTAACCTCTGCGCCACCTGGACGCAGTCTGCAGGGCGTTGCAACGTAAGCAATATCAGCGATCATCGAATGGTGCGAAGCAGTAAGTGCAGCACTCGCCGTCTAACTTGTGGTCAGCAAGCAACGGCTCTATCTCTTTCACGGGAGTATCAGAAATGACGAATGATCGTATATGCAAGCCCAGCCGGCTGTCACTGTTGTTTGCCGGCCTTGCACTGGCGGTCGCGCCGCTTGGCGCGCTGGCAGCAGCCTCGACCGCTCACGCTGACGCTACCGATGACGCTTTCACAGCAGCGCTGAGGGCCCACGGCATCACCCACGAGTCAGACCAATCCGAAATCATGGCTGGTCATTTGGTTTGCCATCAAATGTCTATGGGCAAAACGGAGGAGCAGGTCGCGACCGACGTGATGAACAGCAGCACCCTCGACGGCGACAACGCCGGATTCTTTGTCGCCGTTGCCGAACGTGCGTACTGCCCGGAGTACGCCGGGTAGTAGTGACGGCATACGTCAAGTAAGCAGGCATCCAAGCCGGCAGCGCGCAGAATCCCGACAGCAACTATCACCCAGTACCACTCACCGTTTGGGACAGCTCGACCTCGCCGATCAAGCGATCGTCGGCGCACGGCGTCACCCGACCACCGGAACCGACGACGGGCGCCTCGTTTTCGAACTACGACGACTCCGATCCGCAGGTGGCCTACTGGTGCCCGGCCTGCCAAGCCGGAATCGGGCTGAACCCGACTAGTTGCGGGCGTGCGTCAGGAAAAACTGCGCAATGACTTCCGACGCGTCGAATGCGCGCGTGGTGGCTCCGATAATCGCCTCGGGCAGATACTGCTTGGCACCCGGCCAGGTGTGGCCACCGTTGTCGATCTTGTAGAAGATCACTTCGGTGGAATCAGCACATGCCGAGGCAGCAAAGCGGTGAACCAAAGTTCCATCCCCGACGTCGGGCAACTCCTGGGTGGACCAATCACCTTGGCACCCATCGACCGACCGCCATTTATCCACCATGCTGGTCGCCGAGACGGAGTGGCTGATTCCACCGCGACCGTGCACGACGCCACCGTTGAACGGCACTAGCCGATCGTCGGTTCCGTGCACCTGCAGAACCGACACCGGCCGCGACGGATTGCAGGGCACCCCCACGCCGAGTGTGCCGGCCACCGGGGCGATCGCGGCGAACAGATCGGCACGATCACAGGCCAGCCTGTTGGACATGAACCCCCCATTCGACATGCCGGTGGAAAACACATGCCCAGGGGCGACGCCGAAGTCATTCGCCAGCTTGCCTACCAGCGCAGCAAGGAACCCGAGGTCGTCGACGTGACGGCGGGCCGCCGGCGACGCGCCTCGCCCGTCGGCCCAGCTCTTGTCGTAACCGTCGGGGTAGACCACCAGCAGGTTGGTGGTGTCGGCAACGGCATCGAAGTCGGTGAGACCCTCCTGCCCTGCTCCGGTGGCGGCGCCGCCGTGCAGGTTGAGCACCAGACCGACCGGAGGGCCCGGCGGCACATGCACCTTGTAGGTCCGGGTCAGGCCGCCGAACTGAAGTGTCCCGGATTGCTCTCGAGCGGCGGCCTGTACTTGGTGCGCGCCGCACCCTCCAAGACAGACGGCCACGACGGCAAGCGACAACCATCGCGCCCACGGCATGCCCGTCAAGTTACCGACCGCACTCGCGGATCGACGAGGGCGGGCGGGTCCATAGTGACGCCCGGCTTCAACCGCGCCGAGAATCCTCGCGAGTGAGTTCGTGCCATGCAATGATCGCAGCGTGCAGCATTCGCGGCTTGACGTGCCGTCAGTAAGCACCGGCGCTTCTGCTCAAGGGGGGACTCGGAAATGAGGGCCACCCACATACACTCGCCGGGCGCCATGCGATCACTATTGCCCGGCCTTGTCCTGGCGGTCACGCTGCTTACCCTCGCAGGACCGGCGACACCTACCGCGCATGCCGACGCGGTCGATGACGCGTTTCTGAATGCGGTGAAAGCCAAGGGTATCAACTTCGCCTCATCGGAAGCCGCGATCGTTGCCGCTCATGAGGTCTGCGATGAACTTGATCTCGGTAGGCAGAAATCCGACGTCGTTAATGAAGTGATGAGTAGCAGTAACCTGGACGGCTATCGCGCCGGATACTTTGTCGGCGCGAGCATCGCGGCGTTCTGCCCGAGGCATCACTCGTCGTCCTGACGGCATTCGTCTAACGCGCCGTCCGAGACGGGAACGCGTACACTCTGGCTGATAAATATCATCGGGAGCCATAAGTGATCACGAAAGTGTTGTTCAGCGCCGCGGTCGCGCTCAGTGCTGCGGCGTGGGTTGCAACACCGGCCGGCGCTGACCCTAGCGCGTTCGGCACCCTCAGCTGTAGCTGCGGGGGTGGAGTCTCGGCCGCGGTTGGCGGGCCTACTCTCACGGACCAAATGAATGAAGGGATCCAGAGCGGTCTCTCTGATCTGCAAGGAATCTCGGGCTAACGCGCCACGCCTCGTCCGACAGCTTTGACTGATCCGCTCATCCCGCTGAAGGCGGTCGGGGCATGACCGTCCCCTTGATCTCCCGGCCGAGTGCAATGTCCTCGTACTTCTGCTGCTTCCGTTTGCGCCAACCACTGCCTGCCGAGATTGGCGGCGGCATCATCGGGAGCATGGGAAACCCGGAGTCTCCGGGAGCAAGCGGGGATACCGCCGACGCAAGCTGCACCGGCGTTTGCGAAGCGGGCAACAGCCCCACCACAGCAGGCGGCGCTGTGAGGTTGCCCATCGAAACTCCTACGCCTACCGCTGCTGTAGGTGCCGTGCCAAGGGCTCTGACCGCGCTGGACAATTCAGCCGCCGACGCTCCCAAGGCCGATTCCCCCTCCGATAGGCCCGCGCCGATTTCGGGGGCCACGGTCTGCAGTGCCTGGGCCGAAGTGTTCTGCGCCGCATAGCTGAGAAGGTTGATGGGAAATCCGGACGATATGAACTGGTTCGCATAGGTGTTGGCCAGCTGGAAGTAGCCATTGTTGATGATGGACCCAGGGTCGGTAATCAACGACGTAAGATTGGACAACGGAGAGGCGGCGGTAGCCGCGGGCGCCGCAGCTGCAGCGGTGGGCGCGACACTGGCTTGAGCAGCCAGCCCCGTCAAATTGGTAATCGAAGGCGGCGAAGAGAACTGGGGCAGCGCGACAGCTTGTTCCGACGTTGCCTGATAGCGATGCATCGCCGCCGAATTGTTCACCCACATTTCTTGGTACTGGGCTTCGGTTTCGGCAATGGCCGGAAGGTTTCTGCCCAATCGGTTAGTGGCCAGCAACTGTGCCAGCTGAATCCTGTTGGCGCTGACCACCGAGGGGTGAACCACCGCTGCGATAGTGGAGCCGAACGCCGCTGCGGCAGCCTGTGCCGACGCGCTCTGCTGCTGACACTCCTGCGCGATGCTGCGCAACCAGGTGACATAGGGCCCTACCGCCTGGACCATCGCCGACGCGGACGGACCCTGCCAGGCCTCAGTCAGCGTTGACACTGCAGCGGCATAGCTGCTCGCAGATTCTTCCAAATTGCTGCCCACCCGCTGCCACGCGCCGGAGGCCTCGATTAGTGATCCCGCGCCAGGCCCCGAGTGAATCAGCGCCGAGCTGACCTCAGGGGGCAACGATATGAACTCCATGACACCTCACGTTGACTACCGTCGGAAAACCTCTGGAACATTTGGTTGACTAATGCGGGAAAACCCCTGGAACATTGCGCGTCGCCGTCTTTCGTGCGGCCCAACGGTACCCCGTCCCGCGCCCGAGCGGGATCCTTAGATCGGCGATGCCCGACAACTGACCCCGAGTCTGGCAAGCAACTGCGTTCGATTCGCTCACGGCGAAGTGGTCAACGGTATTCGAGCCGAACGCCCTCAGCTCACGAGATGGCGTCGACCGCGGTCAACAATCGCGACTTGAACGCGTCCGGAATGGGGATATATCCGTCCGGCAGACCATTCTGGCCGGCGCCGATCGTGCTTTGCAGGAACGCCTTCACGGCCGTACCGACCTGCGGATCGGGATACTTCGAGCACACGATCTCGTACGTCACCAGCACGATCGGGTAGGAGTCAGGCTGGTTTGGCCGGTAGAACGAGATCGTGTCGAGGGCGAGGTCGTTGCCCTTCCGCATGAACCAGGCAGCGGAAATCGTCTTCCCCACCGAGTCTGTGCTGATCGCTACCGGGTTCGGACCGGCCGACGTGACGACCTTGGCCGTGTTCAGGTGCTGGCCCTGGGCAAACGACCATTCGACGTAGCCGATCGACCCTTCGGTGCGTTTGACAACCGCGGCGGCGCCGTCGGTGCCCTCGGCGCCCTCGCCGACACCGCCGTTGAACTTCTTCCCGGCACCCTTATCCCACGCGCCGTTGGAAGCGGTATCGAGATATCTCTGGAAATTATCCGTGGTCCCGGACCCGTCGCTGCGGAACACGACACGAATCGGCTCAGCGGGCAAGGTGACACCTGAGTTCAGCGCCCGGATCGCAGGATCGTTCCAGGTAGTAATGCCGCCGTTGAAGATCTTGGCCGCAGTCGGACCGTCGAGGTTCAACGAAGTCAGACCGTTGACGTTGTAGGCGATGGCGATGGGACCGAACACCATCGGCAGGTTCCAGACTGGCGAGCCGCACCGCTGCTGCGCCGTGGTGTACTCGTCCTCGCTCAGCGGCGAGTCCGAGCCACCGAAATCGGTTTGGTTGCCTAAAAATTCACTAATCCCAGCGCCGGAACCATTGGCCGTGTAATTCAAGGACTGCCCCGGGCAGGCTTGTTCGAAAGCCTTCACAAAACGGGTCATTGCGATGTCCTGGGCTGTGGAACCACTAGCCTTCAGAGTTGGCTTGCCGCCGCAGCCCGCCTTCGCCGACGACGTGCCTGTCGCTGCACTTCCTCCACCAGCGTTGTTGTCACTGCTACACGCCGACAACATCACTGCACCAGTGGTCAGAATACTCAGCCCGGCGCCAAATCGATTGATTTTCAAACCAATTCCTCTGAATTGTACTGATCGGATGATCGCCGCCGGTGTAGCCGCAGCCCGCCAAACTGCTGTCCTCCTAGCAGCCATGAGGCATAGTAACAAGATCGCCCTTCAGCAAACATGCCCGGCTTCCGACCTGTACACGGTCCCGACAGCTCGGCGGCTGATGAACTCCCTGCGCAAGCCCGTGCGCGGATCGTCAAACTCGATGCGCTGCGCCAGCAACTGCAGCGGCGCGCTGAAATCGTCGTCGCTCACTTGTATCACGTTGGGATACAACGGATCACCCGTGATTGGCACCCCCAGCGACGTCATGTGCACCCGCAGTTGGTGGGTGCGCCCGGTGCGCGGTGTCAGCCGGTACAGACCGTCCGGCGATATCAGCTCCACCAGAGTCTCCGCATTGACCGCACCAGGTTCGCAGACCGCCTGCAGGTTGCCGCGGCGCTTGATGATGCGGCTTCGGACCACAAGCGGCAGCACCAAGCCGGGATCGACCGCCGCCCGCGCCAAGTAAGTCTTGGCCACCAAACCGCGGGCGAACAATGTCTGGTACCTGCCGCGCACCTCGCGCCTGGTGGTGAACAGCAGCACCCCGGCGGTCAGCCGGTCGAGCCGGTGAGCCGGGCTCAGCTCGGGCAATCCCAGTTCCCGGCGAAGCCGCACCAGCGCGGTCTGCGCAACGTGCCGCCCCCTTGGCATGGTGGCCAGAAAGTGTGGCTTGTCGACGACCACAATGTCCGCATCTTGATACAGCACCGGGATGTCGAAGGGCACCGGGACTTCGTTCGGCAGGTCGCGATATAGGTAGACACTGGCGCCGCTGGGCAGCACGGTCGCGTTATCGACCACCACGCCGTCGGCGTCGACGACTTCTCGGGCAAGGACTTTCGCCCGGGCCGATTCACCAAACCGGGCGGTCAGCTCGGACAGTACCGGTCCGCCGTGCAGTCGCACCCGGGCGGGCCCCAAGCCGTCGCGAACCGGAAGCGGTGCGGGTCTCACCACGGATTTAAAGAGATCGATAGACTCAATTGAGCGGTACCGGCTCGAGAATCTCGGCGCGTGCCTCCGGTGCGCTGGCCCGCAACTCGTCTGCCGACACGTCGTCGGGCTGGGCTTGCGACAGTATCTCGGCCTCCACCCGCGCGGTGTAGTTGGCAACCTCACGGTCGACGTCTACGGCGGTCCACCCCAGCACCGGAGCGACCAGGTCGGCCACCTCCCGAGCGCAGTCGACGCCGCGGTGTGGATATTCGATGGCGATACGCATCCGGCGAGCCAGGATGTCTTCCAGATGCAGGGCACCTTCGGCGGCGGCGGCGTACACGGCTTCCACCTTCAAGTAGCCCGGCGCGTCTTTGATCGGGCTGAGCAGGCCCGGAGTTTCGACCGCCATCCCCAGGACCTCGCCGATCAGCGAACCGTAGCGGTCCAGCAGATGGCGCACCCGGTACGGGTGCAGATCTTGCAGCGCGCCGACGTGTTCAGCCTGATTGATCAGCGCGAAGTAACCGTCGGCGCCCAACAGACTCACCTTCTCGGTGATCGACGGCGCAACCCTTGCCGGAATGAACTGCACCGCCGCATCAATCGCGTCGGCCGCCATCACCCGGTAGGTGGTGTACTTGCCGCCCGCGATGGCGATCAGGCCGGCCGCGGGCACCGCCACGGCGTGTTCCCGGGACAGTTTGGAGGTGTCGTCGCTCTCCCCGGCCAGCAGCGGACGCAGCCCCGCGTACACCCCGTCGATGTCGGCATGGGTCAACGGGGTGACCAGCACCTGGTTGACGGTCGCCAGGATGTAGTCGATATCCGCCTTGGTGGCCGCGGGGTGGGCCAGGTCGAGATTCCAGTCGGTGTCAGTGGTTCCGATGATCCAGTGAGTCCCCCACGGGATGATGAACATCACCGACTTCTCGGTACGCAGGATGATCGCCACGTCACTGACAATCCGGTCCCGCGGCACCACGACGTGCACGCCTTTGGACGCGCGCACCTGGAACCGCCCGCGCTGCTTGGACAACGCCTGAATCTCGTCGGTCCAAACCCCGGTCGCGTTCACCACGACGTGGCCGCGCACCTCGGTAATCGAACCGTCCTCGGAGTCGCGCGCGCGTACGCCGATCACCCGGTCGGCCTCGCGCAGCAACGCAACCACCTGAGTAGAACACCGCACCACCGCGCCGTAATGCGCTGCGGTGCGCGCAACCGTCATGGTGTGCCGGGCGTCGTCGACGACAGTGTCGTAGTAACGAATGCCACCGATCAAGGAGCTGCGCTTCAGGCCCGGACTCAAGCGCAGCGCACCGGCTCGAGTCAAATGCTTTTGCGCCGGAACAGACTTCGCGCCGCCGAGACTATCGTAGAGAAAAATGCCCGCGGCGATGTAAGGACGTTCCCACACGCGGCTGGTCAGCGGGAAGAGGAACGGCAACGGCTTGACCAGATGTGGCGCCAACCTGGTCAGCGCCAGGTCGCGCTCGTAGAGCGCCTCACGCACCAGCCCGAATTCGAGTTGCTCAAGGTAGCGCAGCCCGCCGTGGAACATTTTCGACGAGCGGCTCGAGGTGCCAGACGCCAGGTCGCGCGCCTCGACCAACGCCACCTTGAGCCCCCGTGTGGCCGCGTCCAGCGCGCACCCGGAGCCCACCACGCCGCCGCCAATGACGACCACGTCGAACTGTTCGGTGCCGAGTCGCTCCCAGGCCGCCGCGCGTTGCTGGGGTCCGAGCACGGAAGCCGGCCAGGTCTGCTCGCTCGGTGGGCGCATCGGGTTGCTCACGAAAACTGACTCCTGTTGGTTACTCGTCGGTAGGTGATGCTGAACCCAGGCTAGTTCGTCATGCGTCCCAGGGCCCGCCTTCAGTCCAGATCGTCGTGTGCCATCAGCCGGCGGGCGGCCTCGGTTACCGATCCGGACAACGATGGGTAAACAGCCAGTGTCTGCGCCAACTCGTTGACTGTGATGCGGTTTTGTACTGCCACAGCGATCGGCAGAATCAATTCGGAGGCGATTGGCGCTACCACCACGCCGCCGATCACCACGCCGGTGGACCGCCGGCAGAAGACCTTGACGAAACCTTGCCGCAGCCCCGACATCTTGGCTCGCGCATTGGTCCGCAACGGCAACATGATGGTCCGGGCAAGCACCGACCCGTCGTCGATCATCGATTGCGGCACCCCGACGGCGGCGATCTCGGGCCTGGTGAATACCGTTGCCGCGACCGTTCGCAACCGGATCGGGCTGACGCCCTCACCCAGCGCGTGATACATCGCGATTCGGCCCTGCATCGCGGCGACCGACGCCAGCAGCAGCAGACCGGTGCAATCGCCGGCGGCATAAATGCCGGCCTCCGATGTACGCGATACTCGGTCCACGGTCAGGTAATTGCCGCGTCCGAGCTCAATCCCGACCCGTTCCAGCCCAAGGCCGCTGGTGTTGGGGACCGACCCGATGGTCATCAGGGCATGGCTGCCCTCGACGGTGCGGCCGTCGGTCATCGTCACCAGAACCCCGGTGTCGGTGCGGGTGACCGATCCTGCGCGGGCATTCTTGAACAGCACGACGCCGCGTTCGGAGAACGACTCTTCCAGCACCAGCGCGGCGTCGGCGTCTTCGTACGGCAGGACGTGGTCCTGGCTGGCCACCACGGTCACCGGCACACCCAGTTCGGTGTATGCGTTGCCGAACTCGGCGCCGGTGACCCCGGAGCCCACCACGATCAGGTGGTCGGGCAACGCCTCCAAGTCGTAGAGCTGCCGCCAGGTCAGGATGCGCTCGCCGTCCGGCTGAGCGGATGGCAAAACGCGCGGGCTGGCGCCGGTGGCGATCAGCACGACGTCGGCCTCGTGCTCACTGGTGGTGCCGTCGGCGGCGGTCGCCTTGATCCGGTGGCGGGCCAGGCCGGGCGTGGAGTCGCACAGCTCGCCCCGGCCGGCGACCAGGTGCACACCCATGCTGAGCAGCTGGGCGGTGATGTCGGCCGACTGTTCTGCAGCCAGCGTCTTCACCCTGGCATGGATTTGCGGCAACGAGATCTTGGCGTCGTCGATGTCGATGTCGAAGCCCAGTCGCGGCGCTCGGCGCAGCTCGGTGCGCAGCCAGGTGGAGGCGATGAATGTTTTCGACGGCACACAGTCGTAGAGAACGGCGGCCCCACCGATGCCGTCGGAGTCGATCACGGTGACTTGGGTTGTATCAGGGTGTGAGGTGGCGGCGACCAGCGCCGCTTCGTAACCGGCCGGGCCTCCTCCGATGATCACGATGCGGGTCACCACAGCCATAACCTAGCTCGGTGACGACTCGCTCCGCAGCGCGGAGTGAGAAGGAACCGAGCCATCAGGCCCCGCGATGACGACTCACTCCGTCGGGTGAAGACCGCTCGAGCGTGTGACGTCTAAGCTTTCTCCGTGCCGCTCTACGCCGCCTACGGGTCGAACATGCATCCGGAGCAGATGCTGAAGCGAGCACCCCACTCCCCGATGGCCGGAACCGGCTGGCTGCCGGGTTGGCGGCTGACGTTCGGCGGCGAGGACATCGGTTGGGAAGGGGCACTGGCCACGATCGTCGAGGATCCGGCTACCAGGGTGTTCGTCGTCCTCTACGACATGACGCCTGCGGACGAGATGAACCTGGACCGTTGGGAGGGTTCCGAGTTCGGCGTCCATAAGAAGATCCGGTGCCGAGTGGAGCGGTTATCCTCCGACACCACCATCGATCCCGTGCTGGCATGGCTGTATGTGCTAGACGGCTGGGAAGGCGGACTGCCGTCGGCGCAGTATCTGGGCGTGATGGCCGACGCCGCCGAAATCGCTGGCGCACCAAACGATTACGTACACGACCTGCGGACCCGCCCGGCTCGCAACATCGGCCCGGGGACTAACGCTTAAGACAATTCGAACACGGCTGACTGGTCAATGATGTTGACCATCACCCGTAGTCCGATCGCCAGGGCCCGCTCGTCGAGATCAAAGGTCGGCTGGTGCAGATCCAACTGCGGTCCCTCACCTGGCCACACGCCCAATCGCGCCATCGCGCCGGGTATTTCCTCCAAATACCAGGAGAAATCCTCGCCGCCGCCCGACTGCCGGGTGTCGGCCAGCGCGTCGGGGCCGGCGGCTTCGATCGCGTGGGTGAGGATGCGCGTCGAGACGTCCTCGTTGACCACCGGAGGTACGCCACGCCGGTATTGCAGGGTGTGTTCGATCGCCAGCGGCGACAACAGCGCATCGACGGCCTGTCGGATGATCTCCTCGAGTGCGACCCAGGTGTGCCGGCTGGCGGTGCGAACGGTGCCGGACAGCACTCCGGTTTGAGGAATGGCATTGGCGGCCACGCCGGCGTTGACCGCGCCCCACACCAACACGGTGCCGTTGCGCGGATCGATCCGGCGCGAAAGCACTCCTGGCACCCCGGTAATCAGGGCGCCGAGGCCATAGACGAGGTCGGCGGTCAGGTGTGGACGCGACGTGTGCCCACCCGGGGAATACAGCGTGATGTGTATGTGGTCGGCCGCGGAGGTGATTGGGCCCTGTCTGATCGCCACTTTGCCAACCTCGAGCCGGGGATCGCAGTGCAGGGCGAAGATTCGCGACACGCCGGTTATCGCACCGGCCGCGATGGCATCGATCGCGCCGCCCGGCATCAGCTCTTCGGCAGCCTGGAAAATCAGCCGCACCCCGACCGGCAGCTCGGGCACCGACGCCAATGCCAGCGCCGTACCGAGCAGGATCGCGGTGTGCGCGTCGTGACCGCAAGCGTGCGCGATGTTGGGCATCGTCGAGGCGTACGGCGCGCCGGTCAGCTCGGTCATGGGCAGCGCGTCCATATCAGCGCGAAGCGCGATCCTCGGCTGATCCTCAGGGCCGATGTCACAGGTCAGTCCGGTTCCACCGGGCATTACCTTCGGGTTGAGCCCCGCGTCGGCCAACCGCTCCGCGACGAACTGTGTGGTGGCGTACTCCTGCCGGCCCAATTCCGGATAGCGGTGGATGTGCCGGCGCCAGGCAATCAGGTCCTCGTCGTGGGCGGCCAGCCACGATTCGGCGGCGTCGGCGAGGCTCATACTGCCGCCCTGCGCTGCCGCGCGAGCAATACCCGATCACGTTGGTCAGGTGTCTCGGCGAGGTGGACAATCGTGCGCGCCAGCATGATCGCACCGTCGACGACCGCGCGGTCGGCGCTGGGACCGACGGCTGCGTCGGCGAAGGCGCGCTGGTGGACTGTGGCGCCGCCGGCGTCGACGCCGATCACCGGATGGATCCCCGGCAGCACCTGCGTTACGTTGCCCATGTCAGTGCTGCCCAGGGGAAGATTCGCCTCGACCTCGGGCGCCACCGGCTCGCGTCCCAGTCGGCGCATCTCGTCCCGGCACACATCAGCCAGCCATTGGTCAGGTTTGAGTTCCGCGTATCCCGGGGCCGGGACGTCGATTTCGTATTCGCAGCCAGCGGCCAGCGCGCCGGCAGCAAAGCACGAAAAAATCCTGCCCTCTAGTTCGCGCAGGGAATCCGATTCAACGGCCCGCATCGCATATTGCAACGTCGCTCGCCCGGGGATGACGTTGACTGCCTGCCCGCCGTTGGTGACGATCCCGTGTACCAGTTGCCCTGGCGCCAATTGCTGCCGCAGCAGCCCGATGGCCACCTGCGCCACGGTCACGGCGTCAGCGGCGTTGATCCCCAGATGGGGCGCGACAGCGGCATGCGATTCCTTGCCACGGTAGTTCACGACCACCTCAGACAATGCCAGCGAGCGGGTCGCGGCGATGTCGATCGACCCGGGATGCACCATTACGGCCACTGCGACATCGTCGAACGTACCGGCCTGCAGCAGCAGCGCCTTACCACCGCCGGCCTCCTCGGCGGGAGTTCCCAGCAGGGCCACTGTCAGACCTAGGTCATCGGCTACTTCGGCCAACGCCAGCGCAGTCCCCACCGCCGACGCCGCGATGATGTTGTGGCCGCAGGCGTGCCCGATCCCGGGCAGCGCATCGTACTCGGCGCATATCCCGACAACCAGCGGTCCGGAGCCGAAGTCGGCGCGAAACGCGGTGTCCAGACCGCCCGCGGCCGCAGTGATCTCGAAACCGCGTTCGGCGACCAGCGCCTGCGCCTTGGCGCAGCTGCGATGCTCGGCGAACGCCAGCTCGGGCTCGGCGTGGATGGCGTGGGACAACTCGACAAGGTCGGCACCGCGACGCCGCACAACATCCTCGACGCTGTCCAATGCGGTGGCTGTGGGCACCTCCGCAGTATCTCACCGACCAGGACTGGATGATCGTGCCCATCGGTGAACACCGGGTACTGGTGTTGGTCGGCCGCGTATACGCCTACCAGGGGCATGACCTGCGCCACGTCGTGCACCCGGTTCGGGCGGCCGGTGTGGCGGGGGCACGCATCGTCGTGCTCACCAACGCCGCCGGCGGATTGCGCCCGGACCTGGCGATCGGCCAGCCGATGCTGATCAGCGACCACCTCAACCTGACGGCGCGGTCACCGCTTCTCGGCGCCCAGTTCTTGGACCTCACCGACGCCTACGCACCCCGGCTGCGGCAGCTCGCCCGGCCCGAACTGACGAGGTACTTCGCCGGTATGTAGTTATCGAAACTAGCGGACAAATGGTATGTAAATTTTTCGTTTGCATGACTACTATGTTGTCGACTAGTCGTTGAGATCTTTCGCCCGGCTCCGTAACGAGGCGCTGAAGGACCGGGCTGAAAGGCAATAAGGAGGCCGCTGGTGACCACGGTCAAGGCTGATCCGAAGGTATCGGTATCGCTGTTCTCGGCCGCTAAGCAGTGGGCGGAGCGGGCACCGGAGGTCATGTGCGGCCCGCGGGGCGAGTGGTCACCCATGCTCCTGTACGAGGAGAGGGGTGGCCAGAGGAGCGCACAGGAACTCGGCACCAACTCACTGGACGACGACCATTTCAGGATCTCCGCTCGCGCCATTTACGAAATTCTCGTGCGGGCCGCGGCCGTTCAGGCCGTCCTCATTGCGCCCACCTCGGCGGCGGAGTGTGACGAATCCAGGCCCGACATCCGCGCCCGTGACCGCGACGAGTGCCTGATAGCGATGCATTTAGACCGCTTGGGGACCCACGTGGAGCTAGCCAGGATCATCCGTACCAAGGGTAAGCCACCGCAGTTGGGTCCGTGGGATGGAACCGTCGACGGCCCGTCTGTCGGCGGCGTGATCGCCGATTCGATGAGTCGATCGCCCGTTGGGCCCGTCGACATTGAGGCCCAGCGATACACGCCTGACGGCATCACATTCATCGGGGCCCTGATAGGGGGGCGGTGATCAGGTGAGGGGAGTCCTCGCGCTTTTTCAGCTTGCGTGATTTCGAGGCGGGTCTGTTCGGGCGCCGAGGCCCTGTCGTTAGCGCCAGCTAAGCTCGCGCAGTGTGACGGACCCTGCGCTTGATCCCGTTCAACTCGCGCTGCGGGCGGCCCGGGTCATCAGTGAGCGCACCGGCGTCCACGAGCACGACGTCGCAATCGTGCTCGGGTCGGGATGGTCTCCGGCGGTTGCGGCGCTCGGCACGCCGACCGTCGCGCTGCCGCAGGCCGAAGTGCCCGGGTTCACCCCGCCAAGCGCCCTCGGTCATACCGGTGAGCTGTTGTCAGTGCCCATCGGTGAACACCGGGTACTGGTGTTGGTCGGCCGCGTACACGCCTACGAGGGGCATGACCTGCGCCACGTCGTGCACCCGGTTCGGGCGGCCTGTGCGGCGGGGGCACGCATCGTCGTGCTCACCAACGCCGCCGGCGGATTGCGCCCGGACCTGGCGATCGGCCAGCCGATGCTGATCAGCGACCACCTCAACCTGACGGCGCGGTCACCCCTTCTCGGCGCCCAGTTCGTAGACCTCACCGACGCCT
>JBEKNM010000036.1:0-15909 GCA_049522835.1 Mycobacterium sp. | reverse complement strand
CCTAAGCGCTTGGCTGCTGTTGCCGAATCGAGGACGGGCTTTGAGTGCCGGCGAACCAGGCTGTTTGTGCCCCTGCCGGGCGGCTCCACTCCGGGTCGGCGCTGTCATGCGCTTCGGCTCGATCGTTCTGTGTCGCGACCCCAGGGCACGCGGCAGCTGTCAGCGGAATTGAAGCCCTGCTCGGTGATGCCCAGCGCGGTATTCATCCGGGCTCGCATGTTCTCCACCCCGATCTGGTACGTCAGTTCGATCACTCCGGCATCGCCGAAGCGGGCCCGCAGGTCGGCGACCTGCTCGTCGGTCACGGTGTGCGGATCGGTGGTCATCGCGTCGGCGTAGGCGATGGCCGCGCGCTCGTCGTCGTTGTAAGCCGCTGAGGTGGCGTACCCGTCGATCTCCTTGAGCCGTTCCATGTCCAGCCCGTCCAGGCGCTGCAGCATGGACCCGAAGTCGACACACCACGAGCAGCCGATCCTGCGCGCGGTCCACAACACCGCCAGCTCGCGCACGCTGACCGGCAGCGTTCGCGACGCCCGCTCAACCATGGTCTCGTGCACGGCGCCGGCCGTCATCAGTCGCGGGTGATGCGCGGCCACGGCGAACGGTTCGGGGACTGCGCCGAAGCGTCGCTTAGCGACCTGGTACATGACTCGGGTCAGCAGGCCGGCGCGCGTGGGAGGCAGGGGGGCGATGCGGGTTTTCTGTGTCATACCCGTCAGACGACACAGGCCGCCCAAGTGTGACGGCCCAGTGTGCCGGCACTCCAAGAATCCGCTGCTTGGGCAGCCTCAGCGCGAGAACATCAGCGCGCGTTTGACCTCCTGGATCGCCTTGGTCACCTCGATGCCGCGCGGGCAGGATTCGGTGCAGTTGAACGTGGTCCGGCAGCGCCACACCCCGTCGACCTCGTTGAGGATGTCGAGGCGCTCGGCGGCGGCCTCGTCGCGGCTGTCGAAGATGAAGCGGTGCGCGTTGACGATCGCCGCCGGGCCGTAGTACGTGCCCTCGCTCCAGAACACCGGGCAGCTGGTGGTGCAGCAGGCGCACAGGATGCATTTGGTGGTGTCGTCGTAGCGGGCGCGGTCTGCCGGGCTTTGAATCCGTTCGCGCGTCGGGGGATTGCCGCTGGTGATCAGGTACGGCTTCACCGCGCGGTAGGCGTCGAAGAACGGCTCCATGTCGACCACCAGGTCCTTCTCCACCGGCAGCCCGCGGATCGGTTCGACCGTGATGGTCAGTGACTTGCCCGCCTGCCCCTTCTTTGTTTGGGGCAGCAGGTCACGCATCAGCACCTTGCAGGCCAGCCGGTTGACGCCGTTGATGCGCATGGCGTCAGATCCGCACACCCCATGGGCGCAGGATCGCCGGAAGGTCAGCGTGCCGTCCAGGTAGCCCTTGATGTAGATCAGCAGGTTCAGCAGCCGGTCACTGGGCAGGCAGGGCACCCGAAAGCTTTGCCAACCACCGGTTTCCGAGAATGCGTGGGGGTTGTCCGGATTGAACCGGGCAATCTTCAGCGTCACCATCACCGCGCCGTCCGGGACCGGCGGCAGGGTTGTCCCCGGCGGGTCCTGCGCCGCCTCGACCCCTGGTTCCCCTACTGGTTCCAAAGCGTCGCCTTTGGCCATCAGTACTTCCGTTCCTTGGGTTCGTAGCGGGTTTGCACGACGGGTTTGAAGTCCAGCCGGATGTCGCTCAACAGGTCGGTGCCCTGTTTGTAGGCCATGGTGTGGCGCATGTAGTTGGTGTCATCGCGGTTCGGATAGTCTTCGCGGGCATGGCCGCCGCGGGACTCCTTGCGGTTGAGCGCGCCGACCACGGTGACCTCGGCCAGCTCCAGCAAAAAGCCCAGTTCGATGGCTTCCAGCAAGTCGCTGTTGAAGCGTTTTCCTTTGTCGTGCACCGTGATTCGTGAGTACCGCTCCTTGAGTGCGTGGATGTCGGTGAGCGCCTGCTTCAGCGTCTCCTCGGTGCGGAACACCGCGGCATTGTTGTCCATCGTCTGCTGCAGCGCGCCGCGGATATCGGCGACGCGCTCGTTGCCGTGCTCGGAGAGGATGTCGCCGACCCAGCCGACAACCATCGCAGCAGGCTTCGGCGGCATCTCGACGAAGTCGTGGCCCTGTGCGTAACTGGCCGCGGCGATGCCGGCGCGGCGGCCGAAGACGTTGATATCCAGCAGCGAGTTGGTGCCCAACCGGTTGGCGCCGTGCACCGACACGCATGCGCACTCGCCGGCCGCGTACAGACCCGGGACGGTGGAGGTGTTGTCCCGCAGCACCTGCCCGGTGACGGTCGTCGGGATACCGCCCATCACGTAATGGCAGGTCGGGTAGACCGGGACCAGCTCTTTTACCGGGTCCACGCCCAGGTAGGTTCGCGCGAACTCGGTGATGTCGGGCAGCTTGGCCTCCAGCACGTCCGCGCCGAGATGGCGGACGTCGATGTAGACGTAGTCCTTGTGCGGGCCGGCGCCCCTACCTTCCAGGACTTCCAGCACCATCGAGCGGGCGACGATGTCACGGGGTGCCAGGTCGACGATCGTCGGGGCGTAGCGCTCCATGAAGCGCTCGCCCTCGCCGTTGAGCAGCCGGCCGCCCTCGCCACGCACGGCCTCGGAGATCAAGATGCCCAGGCCGGCCAGGCCGGTCGGGTGAAACTGGTGAAACTCCATGTCCTCCAACGGAAGTCCCTTGCGGAAGACAATGCCGATGCCGTCGCCGGTGAGGGTGTGCGCGTTGGACGTCGTCTTGTACATCCGGCCCGATCCACCGGTGGCGATCACCACAGCCTTGGCGTGGAAGACGTGGATCGCGCCGGTGGCCAGTTCGTAGGCGACCACTCCGGTAGCCACCGGACCGGTCGGGGTCTGGGTGAGCACCAGGTCCAGCGCGTAGAACTCGTTGAAGAACTCCACGTCGTGCTTGACGCAGTTCTGGTAGAGGGTCTGCAGGATCATGTGGCCGGTGCGGTCGGCGGCGTAGCACGCCCGGCGCACCGGGGCTTTGCCGTGGTCTCGGGTGTGCCCGCCGAAGCGGCGCTGGTCGATGCGGCCTTCGGGGGTGCGGTTGAACGGCATCCCCATCTTCTCCAGATCGAGTACGGCGTCGATGGCTTCCTTACACATGATCTCCACGGCGTCCTGGTCGGCCAGATAGTCGCCGCCCTTGACGGTGTCGAAGGTGTGCCATTCCCAGTTGTCGTCTTCGACGTTGGCCAGCGCGGCGCACATGCCGCCCTGGGCGGCGCCGGTGTGGCTACGGGTGGGGTACAGCTTGGTCAGCACGGCCGTACGAACGCGCGGACCCGCTTCTACCGCGGCCCGCATCCCGGCACCGCCCGCGCCGACGATCACCACGTCGTATCGGTGTTGCTGGATCACCGGTCGCCTCTCAGGAGATGTTCGGGTCGAATGTCATCAGCACGTAGGTGCCCAACACCAACGTGAACCCCATCGACAACAGCAGCAGACTGTTCAGCCAGAATCTGGTGGTGTCTTTGCGGCTGTAGTCGTCGATGATGTTGCGCAGGCCGTTGCCGCCGTGCAATTGCGCCAGCCACAACAGCGCCAGATCCCAGAATTGCCAGAACGGCGAAGCCCAGCGCTGCGCCACGTAGTTGAAGTCGATGCGGTATACGCCGTTATCCCACATCAGCATGATGAACAAGTGCCCGATTGCCAGGACCACCAGCGCGATGCCGGAAAACCGCATGAACAGCCAGGCGAATTTCTCAAAGTTCGGTATTCCGGCGCGACGGCGCGGTGAGCGCGGATTGTCCAGGCTGGCCGGGCGGTCGTGGCTGCGCTGGTGTACCGGCGCTGCGTCGCCGCGGCCGAGCTGAAGGTCGGGGGTGCTCATCGGAAGTGCTCCCACATGTGGGTGCCCAGCACCACCGCCACCGGGACCATGAGCAGTAGGTATACAAGGCCGATGATCCACAACATCAGCCGCTGGTAGCGCGGGCCCTCCGACCAGAAGTCGATCAAGATGACGCGGATGCCGTTCATCGCGTGGAACAGCACCGCGGCGACCAGGCCGAATTCCATCAGGCCGACGATCGGGGTCTTGTAGGTCGCTAACACCGCGTTGTAGGTCTGCGGACTCACCCGCAGCATCGCGGCGTCCAGGACATGTACGAACAGGAAGAAGAAGATCGTCGCGCCGCTGATGCGATGCAGCACCCACGACCACATACCGGGATCTCCCCGATACAGAGTGCGAGGTGGTCGCCGCTTGCGCGATGATGCGGGTACTGATGCAGCTCGAGCCGGATCCGCCGTTGTCTCCGTCTTTCTCACCGCCTTCGTGGACACTAAAGCCGGGCAATCGAGCTTAGCCCGGCAATGTTGCCCCACGGTACCGAGCAGTCCGATCCAGGCCGTGGATTATGTCGAAGCTAGGGTTGGCTTGCTTAAGTCAATCCATCGGTGAGCGGGGGGTTGCGCCAATGTCTGATATCAATTGGAATACCTTGCAAGAAAAGGCGATTCAAGCGATGGCGGGAGCATATGCGCCCTATTCGCGGTTCCGGGTGGGCGCTGCCGCGCTGGTCGACGATGGCCGGGTGGTCACCGGATGCAATGTGGAGAACGTCTCATATGGTCTTGGGCTCTGTGCCGAGTGTGGTGTGGTGTGCGCCCTGTTTTCGACCGGCGGCGGCCGCTTGATCGCACTGGTGTGCGTCGATGCGGCAGGGTCGTTGCTGATGCCTTGCGGGCGATGCCGTCAGGTGCTGTTCGAGCACGGCGGTCCCGAACTGCTGATCGGCCATCCGGCCGGCCCCCGACGGCTTGACGAACTGCTGCCCGATGCTTTCAGCGCCGACCTTCCGCGGGAACTTTCTTGACTGGCTCCGCATTCGACGCGCCGACCGTGATCAAGACCAAGCGGGACGGCGGTCGATTGTCCGATGCCGCCATCGACTGGGTCATCGACGCCTATACCGACGGCCGGGTGGGTGACGAACAGATGGCGGCACTGTTGATGGCGATCTTTTGGCGCGGCATGGACCGCGGTGAGATCGCCAGGTGGACGACGGCGATGCTGGCGTCGGGCGATGTGATGGATTTCAGCGATCTGCGCATCGGCGGTAAGCGGGGAAAGCGGCTGCCCACCGTGGACAAGCACTCCACGGGTGGAGTGGGAGACAAGACCACGTTGGTGTTGGTGCCTATCGTCGCCGCCTGCGGGGCTGCGGTGCCCAAGGCGTCGGGTCGAGGGTTGGGCCACACCGGCGGCACCCTGGACAAGCTGGAATCCATCGCGGGCTTCACCACAGAGATTTCCAACCAGCGAGTGCGCCAACAACTGTGTGACATCGGCGCGGCGGTATTTGCCGCCGGCCAGCTGGCGCCCGCCGACAAGAAGTTGTACGCGCTGCGCGATATCACCGCGACAGTCGAGTCTATGCCGTTGATCGCCAGCTCGGTGATGAGCAAGAAGTTGGCCGAGGGAGTCGGTGCGTTGGTGCTCGACGTGAAAGTGGGCTCCGGGGCGTTGATGAGCTCCGAAGCGCAATCCCGCGACTTGGCGCACACCATGGTCGAGCTGGGCGCCGCGCACGGGGTGCCGACCCACGCGCTGCTGACAGACATGAACTGTCCGCTGGGCGCGACCGTCGGCAATGCGCTTGAGGTTGCCGAGTCCCTGGAGGTGCTGGCCGGCGGTGGGCCGCCCGACGTGGTGGAGCTGACGTTGCGGTTGGCCGAAGAGATGCTCGAGCTGGCCGGCATCGACGACTGCGATCCCCGGCAGACACTGCGCGACGGCACCGCGATGGACCGATTTCGCCAGCTGGTCGCCGCGCAGGGCGGTGACTTGTCGATACCGTTGCCAATCGGTTCGCATTCAGAGACCGTGATCGCCAACCGGAGCGGCACAATGGGCAATATCGACGCAATGGCAGTGGGGCTGGCAGCTTGGCGGCTCGGCGCGGGCAGATCCCGCCCGGGCGGACAGGTGCAGTTTGGTGCGGGTGTCAGGATCCACCGCCGTGCCGGGGAGCCGGTCGCGGCCGGTGACCGGTTGTTCACGCTGTACACCGACACCCCCGACCGCATCGGCGCCGCGATGGCCGAGCTGCACGGCGGCTGGAGCGTCGACGACACGCCACCGGCGCCGCGGCCGCTGATCATCGATCGGATCGTCAAGTGACCACGCCTTTGGCTCTACACCAGATCAGAAGAGCGCCCAAGGCCCTGCTGCATGACCATCTCGACGGTGGGCTGCGCCCAGCAACCGTGATCGACATCGCCGGCCAGACCGGATACGACGGGCTGCCCGCCACCGACGTCGACGAGCTCGCCACCTGGTTTCGCACCCAGTCGCACAGCGGCTCGCTGGAGCGTTACTTGGAGCCGTTTTCGCACACCGTAGCGGTGATGCAGACCCCCGATTCACTGCATCGGGTCGCTTACGAGTGCGTGGTAGACCTGGCCGCCGATTCGGTGGTCTATGCCGAGGTGCGCTTCGCACCAGAATTGCACATCAACCGCGGGCTGTTGTTCGACGAGATCGTCGACAGCGTGCTGGCGGGCTTCGCCGACGCCGAGAAGGCCTGCGCCGCTGCGGGCCGTCCCATTGTGGTGCGCCTTTTGGTGACCGCGATGCGGCACGCCGCAGTGTCCCGGGAGATCGCCGAGCTGGCGATCCGGTTCCGGGACAAGGGGGTGGTCGGATTCGACATCGCCGGCGCCGAGGCCGGCTATCCTCCCACCCGGCACCTGGACGCCTTCGAGTACATGCGTAACCACAATGCGCGCTTCACTATTCATGCGGGTGAGGCGTTCGGCTTGCCATCTATCCACGAGGCGATCGCGTTCTGCGGCGCTGACCGGCTGGGTCACGGGGTGCGAATCACCGACGACATCGACGTGGTCGAAGGCGGCCTCGAAGCTGGGGAGGTCCGGTTGGGCAGGCTGGCATCGATCCTGCGCGACAAGCGAATTCCGCTGGAGCTGTGCCCAAGCTCGAACGTGCAGACCGGCGCGGTCAAAAGCATCGCTGACCACCCGTTCGATCTGCTGGCCCGGTCACGGTTCCGGGTGACGGTCAACACCGACAACCGGCTGATGAGCGACACTTCGATGAGCCTCGAGATGCACCGACTGGTGGAGGCGTTCGGTTATGGGTGGAGTGATCTAGAGCGGTTCACCATCAATGCGATGAAGTCGGCGTTCATTCCGTTCGACGAGCGGCTGGCGATAATCGACGAGGTGATCAAGCCGCGGTTCGCGGTGCTGATCGGGTAATTAGCGCAGGATTTCGCTTTCGTCGGGCTAACCTGTTGCGCCGACGCCGCGACCGCCGCCACCGGTCATCGCTGAACCTCGAAATGTCGCGCGCAGCGATTCGAAGCCTTGAAGCGTGTTGTTGAACAGCCGGACCGGCTTGGCAACACTGATGTTTGCGACTTCGGGGATCATCGCGTGCATCAATGCGTGCATCTCCAGTCTGGACAGATGCATGCCGACGCAGGCGTGGGCGCCGAAACCCCAGCCGAGATTGGTTCCCTTGCGGTGCAACGAGAAGACCTCGGGTTCTTCGAAATGGGTTTCGTCCATATTGGCTGACGCATAGAGCAACACCACGCGTTGGCCGCCGCGCAGAACGACACCGTCGATCTCAGTGTCCTGCTTCACAATTCGCGTGAAGCCGCGTACCGGCGACCCGAGGCGGACGGCTTCGAGCGCCGCTGCCGGAATGAGATCGGGATTGTGCCGGAGTTCCTCCCATACGTCGGGGTTGGCGCCCAAGCTCCACAACAGCTGCGCGGATGCCAGGATCGTGGTGTCCAGGCTCGGGCCGATGAAATCGATCACCATAGCCTTGGCTTCCGCCGGGCTCACTGTATGGTCGCGTCCGGCCGCGAGGATCGATTCCGCCCATCCGCCGGGCTTGACGTTCTTTGCGCGCAGCGATCGCGCATAGTGCCAGAAACTCAATCCAGCCCCCGCCGCCTTGAGGGTCCGGCGGTTGGCCGGGCCCAGTACGTCGAACCCGGCGCGGCCGTACTTGAGCATTCGGTTGTGGTCGATGTCGACACCGACGAGGTCGGCGACCACCCGGATCGGAAGACACGCGGCGAACTCGGAAACCCCGTCGAAATCTTGGCGGCGACAGAGCTTTTCAATGAGCGCGGACGCTTCGGTGTGCAGAACTGGGTCGACAGCTGAAAGTGCTTTGGCCGAAAGGGATTGCCAGAGCAGGCGGCGCCGTTTGACATGGTCGTCGCCGTCGCTGGCGATGGTGGTGCCCGCCGAGAGCGCATTGGTGAATGGATTGGCCGCGACCCCGTTGCCGCTGCGGTAGGTGTCGTCGTCGCTAAGCGCCTGGCGGACATCGCGATAGCGGCCCATGACCCAGAGCGCGTGCTTTGGCAACCATACGGCGGTTCCTGCCTGGCGGATCCGGCGGTAAGTCTGCACCGGATTGAGCAATGTCTCTCTGCTGTAGAGGTCGACCGACAGCGTGGGAACAACGGCCTGCGCCTGCCTGGACATGACTAAGCAGTGAACAAAACTGTCCACAATAAGTCAATAGTGTATCGATCCGGTGAGGTACCTGCGCGGCCGAAGGAGGCTCGCGGACGCCATCGATCAAAGAGTCACAGCAGCGATGCGCCCCCAAGGTGGGAAAGACAACCCACACGGCAGTACCGACCGGGTAATTTCGTGCACCGCGCGGCCCCTGTCAAAAGTGGACCCGAGTTGTGCAGCCCGACCGGCGGTCCTCGCATGATGGACACATGAGGATGATGGACACATGAGGTTGCCCCTACTGGGCCCGGTGTCGCTCGCGGGCTTCCAAAACGCCTGGTTCTTCCTGTTCCTGCTGATCGTGCTGCTAATGGTAGGAATCTACGTCGCACAGCAATACGCCCGCCGCCGGCGGGTTCTGCGGTTCGCCAACATGGAGGTGCTGCAACGCGTCGCGCCGAGTCGCCTCAGTCGGTGGCGGCACGTGCCGACGATCCTGCTTGCCACGTCGCTGGTGCTGCTGACGACGGCAATGGCTGGGCCGACGTCCGACGTCCGGATCCCGCTCAACCGCGCGGTTGTGATGTTGGTGATCGACATCTCGGAGTCCATGGCGTCCACAGATGTGGCTCCGAACCGGCTGGCCGCAGCGCAGGAGGCCGGCAAGCAATTCGCCGAGGAGCTGACGCCCGCCATCAATCTCGGATTGGTGGCATTCGCGGCTAACGCCACGCTGCTGGTCGCTCCGACGACGAACCGCGCAGCGGTGAAAGCGGCTATCGATACCCTGCAGCCGGCTCCGAAAACCGCGACCGGAGAAGGCATCTTCACCGCGCTGCAAGCAATCGCCACGGTCGGCTCGGTGATGGGAGGCGGCGACGGTCCGCCACCCGCGCGGATTGTGCTGGAGTCCGACGGCGCCGAAAACGTACCGCTGGACCCCAATGCCCCGCAGGGAGCTTTTACTGCGGCGCGGGCCGCCAAAGATCAAGGAGTGCAGATATCGACGATCTCGTTCGGTACGCCCGACGGGACCGTCGTTTATCAGGGCGCCACGATTCCGGTTCCAGTTGACGATCAAACTCTGCAGAAAATCTGCGATATCACTGACGGCCAGTCTTTCCACGCCGACAGTCTGGAATCGCTCAAGGACGTCTATACGACCCTGCAGCGCCAGATCGGCTACGAAACCGTGAAGGGCGACGCCAGCCTGGCCTGGATGCTGCTCGGTACGGTCGTCATGGCCGGCGCCGTACTGGCTGGTCTGCTGCTGAACCGCAGATTGCCAGCCTGAGCGATCAGGCTGGAAGTCGCCGGTTGATCAACAGTGCCGCCAGCGTCGCAATCAAGGCGGTGATGACACCGAGCCGCAGCCAGCCGGCACTGCCGGGCCCGGGCACCGTGCGGTACCCGATCTCGTTCTGGATGGCGTCATAGTCTTTGTTGAGTTCGCCGAGGTTGGTCGCGGTGTAGGACTGCCCACCAGCCAGTCGGGCGATCGTCTTCATCTGGTCCGCGGCAACGGGAACAGCGACGCGCACTCCCTCCATCTCGATTTCGCCGTTCGGCGTTCCGAACGTGATTGTCGAGATCGGGACCCCTTGATCTTTGGCCAGGCGCGCCGCGGTGTAGCCACCATCGTGCGGATCGTTGGGATCTGACGGCTTGTTCTCGGCGCCGTCGGAAAGCAGCACGATGCGGGCCGGCGGCGGAGTGTCCCCGCCGGCGACGGCCGCGGCTCCGATCGCATGCAGGGCGGTGTAAATGGCCTCACCGGTCGCGGTGCTGTCGGCGAAATCCAGTTTTTTCACGGCGTCAATGACCGCCTGGTGCTGTGGGGTCGGGGGCACCAGGAGGTAAGGCGTTCCCGCGAAACCGACGAGTCCCAGATTGACGCCCGGCGTCAGCTGACTGGCGAACTGGCTAGCCGCCTGCTCGGCAGCCTTCAGCCGGTTGGGCTCGACATCGGTTGCCCGCATGGACTGCGACATGTCGATCACCAGCATGATGACGGCGCGGTTGCGCGGAATGCGCATGTCGTGGGTGGGGGTGGCCAGGGCCACGGTCAGCAGGGCAAGGCAGAGCAGTGATATTGCGATCGGAATGTGCCGCCAGAACGACTGCGGCACATTCGCCTCGGTGAACCGGCGCAGCCGGTGCCGGCGTCGAACCTGGACGATGACGTAGACCGCGAGCAGCGCCAGCGGGACCAGGCCAAACAGCAACATCGCCGGGCGCTGGAACCCGTAGAGAGGGAGGGGGCCGATTCCGGGCAGCGTCATGCAGCGTGCCCGGCCGACAGCGGACCGAGTGTCACCGCCATCGGCTCACCTCCCCGTTTGACCGCCTCCTTGACCGCTGGCGGGTGCTGCCGCCAGTAAAGAGGAGTCTTGGGTGCCCGTCAAACGGGTGCTCCGACGCCGAGCGTGAACTGACGACGAGAGCACGCTGGGCGTGCTGCACCGGCCTGGCTACTCGCGCCTTAGCCGCGACTCCACGAACTGTTCCAGCTTCTCCCACTCCCGCACCGCCGGGGAATAGGGCGCCGTGGGCTTGCCGACCGAGTCGGAGTCCAGCACGTAAGCCACCAGCTTGCCCAGCGGACGGTTCGTTTCGAGGGCCTTGTCCACCGTGCTCTCCTCGGAGTAGTCGCCAATATCGCGGAGCAGCTCGACGGCCAGGTCGAGTTGCTCGCGATCCACGGCGTCCGGCCCGTCGGCAAAATCGTCGGCCAGCTCGCTGAGCACGTAGATGTTGTCGTCGGTGATTTCGACCACCAGCGAGCCATCAGTGGCGGCCGTGCGGATGTCGTCGTAGGTGCTCAAATCGGACAAGTCATGGTCGTGTTCGTCTGCGAGGTAGCGAGCTAGTGCCCGTTCGGAGCTGAACACGCTGATGCGTCCGTTGCGGCCCAGGAAGATCGGGCGATCGTCCAGGTAGCAGCGAAGTGTGTAGAAGGTCCCGAAACCCGTCAGGATCCGGATCGGGTCTATGCCCACCTGCAGCCAGAAGTCATCTTGGCTGCCCAGCACGACGGTGTCGCCTGCCGTACGGGCCTCCTCTTCGTCTTCGGTGTCTTCGTCTTCGTCTTCGTCTTCGGTGTCTTCGGTGTCTTCGGTGTCTTCGGACTCTTCGCTGTCCTGGGCGTCGCCGGCGTCTTCTACGTCGTCATCCTCAGTAATCTCGCGCTCCTGGTCAGAGGCCTCGCGCCCCTCGTCGTCGGATTCCTCCGGCTCCTCGGGCTCCTCAGCGAGCTCGTCGGCGGCCTTGGCCGACAGGTCGGCAGCGACCTCAGGGGTGCTGATGATCTCTTCGATCGCGCTGAGTACGTCTTCCCAGCTTCGCCCGATGACCTCGGCGATCGTATTCCAGCGTTTGTGTCCGGCTTTCCCGCTGAAGTTGTCGATCCCACCGGAGACCGTGCCCAGGCTGGGATTGCCGTTGAAGAACTTCGACACCGTCGGCAGCTCACACACCGATCCGATCGACGACACGATTGCCAGCGCGCCCGCCAGCGCCGTCACCGACTCCTCGGTCGGCTTCTCGGCCAGCAGTTCCTCAACAATGACCAGATCGAACTGCCTGTCCTCGGCAGGATCCAGGTCGCGCGCGTGAGCGGAGGTCAGGTCCTTCCACGCCGGATGGTCGGTCAGATCGTTGTCGGAATCGGTGCGCACGAACGCGACCAGGTCAGGGACGGTCTCAAAGGCATACAGATCGTCGTCCTTACCGAGAAACGCTTCCCACTCGTCGCCGGCGTCGCGCCAGCGGGGAGCCCACACGGTGTAGCGGTCACCTGCGGGCAGGCTCAGACGGATGGGAACGAGGTCAGCAACCATGCGGCACAGAATAGCGACGGCCCGCGAAGGCGACGGACCTAGTCCACCCGCTAGCCTCGCGCGGGGCCCGGCCCGTCGTCGGTTATCCGCCCCAAATTTCGGCGATCGCGGGAGCGTTGGCCGCATAGCCCGTCTTGGGTAGCCCGTACATCTGCTCCAGTGTGGAAAGCACGTTGTAGTGGCTGATCTGCTGGTTGTAGCTTCCGGGCTGCACATGCGCGCCGTAGATCACCGTGGGAATCTGGTTGCGCGGTGTGCCGTCATCCTCGTCCCAGGTCACGATCAGCAGGCTGTTATTGGTCACTGCCCAGTTGGCGTACCCGGACAGCTCGCGGTTCAGCCAGTCGTCGCCCGCAGCGATCGAGCCGTCGTGCATGTTGTCGTCGTTGTTGGGAATGACGAACGAGACGGTCGGCAAGCTGGCGTAGTTCCCCATCGGAAATGCAGAGAACGGCAGTGAGTTCGCCGGCGGCACGTTGGTGAAGTCGGCCCAGGGCACATGCTTGCGCGCGTACTTGCCTGCGCTGCAAACGGTTGACCCGACCGCGGGCAAGCCTTCGGCGAAACCGATGAATGTGTAGCCGGCCGCGAGTAATTCAGAACCCAGATTGGGAGTGTTGCCGCCGTCAACCGGGCACGCGTCCTTGGTCACACCGAGGGTGCTACCGGCAAAGAGCGCCAAGTAATTCGGTTCGCTGGGATGTGTTTCGCCGAACGACTGAGCCATCATGGCGCCGTGGGTAGCCAGCGCGTTGATGAAGGGCGTCGACTTGTTGCCGATGATGTTGGTCTGAGAACGGTTCTCTTCCACGACGATTACGATGTGTGCCAGGGCCGGAAGGGTGGCTGCCGTGAGGCTGACACGGGGGGCCAACGGAGACAGCGCGACTGCAGATACCAGCACTGCACCGATCAGCCGCAGAGCTCGCCTGCTCGTCACGTTTCGGGGGAGGCGCACTTCGGGGACTATATGAGCGGGTTGGCCCCGTCGAGGGGACGCAACGCGAGCGTGTCAGCAGGCCGTTAGAGAACAGAGGCCTGATTGTTATATAGGGTCAAACACCGTGGAGTTGCGCGTCGTTGACCATCCGTTGGCCGTGGCCCGGCTGACCGTGCTTCGCGACGAACGCACCAACAACGCCGACTTCCGGGCCGCGTTGCGCGACCTGACGACGATGTTGGTCTACGAGTCGACCCGGGACGCGCCCCACGAGTCGTTTCCGATCCGCACGCCATTGGCCGAGACACTTGGAATCCGGCTGGCCAGACCGCCTCTGCTGGTGCCCGTGTTGCGCGCCGGGCTGGGCATGGTCGACCAGGCCCTAGCTCTGTTGCCGGAATCCCGGGTTGGGTTCGTCGGCGTCGCCCGCGACGAGGAAACTCAGCAGGCGAAGGGGTATCTGGAGTCGCTGCCCGACGACCTGACCGACCTGCCTGTGATTGTGCTTGAGCCGATGCTCGCCACCGGCGGCTCGATGACACATACCGTTGGTCTGCTGCACCGTCGTGGCGCTGTGGAAATCACCGTGCTGTGTGCGGTAGCTGCGCCCGAAGGTATTGCAGCACTTGAAAAAGCGGCGCCGAGCGCACGGCTGTTCACCGTTGCTGTCGACGACGGGCTAAACGAAATCGCCTATATTGTCCCCGGCCTCGGCGATGCCGGCGACCGCCAGTTCGGGTCCCGCTAGTTCACCCCGAGTTACCACTGCCGCACCGCGGAGACCAGCTCGTCGCGCAGCCCGCGCGCCCGCTCCCGGGCAGTTCGCAAGTCGCCGGCCACCGCGCAGCGAACTTCGAAGTAGCACTTCAGCTTCGGCTCAGTGCCCGAGGGCCGCACCACCACCCGTACCGACGTGTCGTCGTCGCCACCGGTGAAAATCAGCGCTTCGGTGATGTCGGTGGTGGTCGCGGCGAACCCGGCCAGCTGGCTCGGAGGGACCGCCCGCAACCGCCCCATCATTTCGGCAGCCTCGCCGGGGTCAGCGATCCGACGCGACACTGCGGCAACGTCATGCACGCCGTACCGCCGGGCGAGCTCGTCGAGCAGGTCAGGCACCGAGCGGCCATGCATTTTCAGCGTGGCCACCAGATCGCACACTAGTACCGCGGCGCTGATGCCGTCTTTGTCGCGCACGGTGGCCGGGTCGGCGCAGTACCCGATCGCTTCCTCGTACGCGTACCTCAGGATGCCGTTGGGCACATTCGCATCGGCGCGCGCCAGCCATTTGAAGCCGGTTAGCGTCTCGACATGGACCGCGCCATAGTGCGCGGCAATCTTCGCCAGCATCCGGGAGGACACCACAGTGCTGGCTACCACCGCGGTTGCGGCCTGCTCATGAGATAAAATGTAATCGCCCAGTAGCCAACCGGTTTCGTCGCCTGACAGCATGCGCCATCCCGCTGCGGTGGGTATCCCGACTGCGCATCGGTCGGCGTCGGGATCCAGCCCGATCGCCACGTCGGCCCCGACATTTGAGGCCAAGGCGAGCAGTTCGTCGGTTGCGCCAGGCTCCTCGGGGTTGGGGAATGCGACGGTAGGGAAGTCGGGGTCCGGCGCGAACTGGGTCGCGACGGTGTGAACGTCGTTGAAACCGGCACGCCGCAGCGTCTCGACGGCCACCGCACCCCCCACCCCGTGCAGCGGGGTCAGGGCGACTCGGACTGAACCGGCTGACCGTCGCACTGCGGCCGCACGCTCGATGTAGCGGTCGAGAAGATCGGTGTCGGCGACTTCGACGGGTGCGCGGGTGATTTGGTCGGCCGGGGGAGCGGCGGCCATCGCCGTTTCGATCTCGCGGTCGGTGGGGGAGATGATTTGGATGCCGCCGTCGAAGTACACCTTGTAACCGTTGTCGGCCGGCGGGTTGTGTGATGCGGTGATCTGTATCCCGGCTGCGGCGCCAGCGCGGCGCACCGCGAACGCCACCACCGGCGTGGGCACCGGGTCGGGTAGCGATAGCACCGAAAAGCCTTCGGCAGCAAGCACTTCAGCCGTCACAGTGGCGAAGACCGCCGAGCCGTGCCGAGCGTCGCGCCCGACGACCACCCGTGAGCCGGCCAGGCCGCGATCCGTGAGCACCTGTGCCACCGCCCAGGTGGCGCGCAACACCACCGCGACGTTCATGGCGTCCGGCCCGCCGCGCACCGGTCCACGTAACCCCGCGGTGCCGAACGTGAGCGGGCGGGCGAACCGCGCGCGAAGCTCGTCGGGGCTGCATGCGGCGAGCTCGGCGGCCGTGTCCGGATCGGGATCGTGCGCGATCCACTCTTCGGGCGTCACTTCTTCTAAAACCGGGCTATGACATCGGCTAATAGAGAGCCCATCCGGCTCGCTGACGCGGCCCCGGCGGCAAGCACCTCGGCGTGACTCAACGGCTGACCGGTGATCCCGGCGGCCGGGTTTGTCACCAGCGACACGCCCAGTACCTCGGCACCCGCGGCGCGGGCCGCGATGGTCTCGTGAACCGTCGACATGCCCACCACGTCGGCGCCCAACATCCGCAGCATCCGGACTTCCGCAGGCGTCTCGTAGTGCGGCCCGGGCAGCCCCGCATAGACGCCTTCGGCCAGTTCCGGGTCGGCTTTGCGGGC
>JBEKNM010000035.1:0-15999 GCA_049522835.1 Mycobacterium sp. | reverse complement strand
GCCGGGCCGGCACTCGGCCTCGAACAGCGCGGCCTTCACCGGCAAGCGAGGACCGATCGCCGAGGACACCCATGCCCGACCCGTGGATACCAGACGTCGCCAGCGGCGCGCCGCGGTCGCCGGCGAAACGCTGAGAACCCTGCCCAGCTCTTCGAAGCTCAACTGCGGATCGGCGTGAAGCGCGTCGAGCAATGCGATATCCAGCTCGTCTACGCCATCAGCCACAGCGATGATTGTCACTCGCTTGATCGGCCGCGGTAAGCGTTGCGGGCAACAAGCTTCATATCGACCCGTTGATACTGATCCATTCGGGGCGGCTTGATCCTCGGGGGACCAAGATCGGGTCCGGCCAGCGGGGCCGGGTGTGGCTGAAGGCGACTGGCGGGGCGAGCATGTGGACGCGGCCCATGGGGCTCTCGGTGTCGTAAGCGGCCGGTTCACCGATGGTGTGGTCGTCGTCGCAGCCGGCGTCGCCCGCGTCGACCAGGCCGAGGGCCTGGTACCACATGGCGCTGCGGGTGAGGTTGACAGTGACGTGCCAACTGCCGCCTTCGGTTTGTTGTTTGAGCAGTCCGGCCGCGGCGCCGAGAGCGCCCATGTAGCCGGTGATGAAGTCGTTGATCAGCCCGGTTGGCGGTAATTTGGGCTGGTCTTGGCTGCCTTCGAGGACCATCAAGCCGGAGGCCGCTGAGCCGTTCATGTCGAAGCCGCCACGTTCGGCCCACGGCCCGGACGATCCGTAACAGGTGACCGAGACATGAACCAGCCCGGGGTGCGTATGGGCGAGGTCATGTGGATCGATCCCCAGCTTTTCCAGCTTGGCGCCGCGGTGATTGTTCACGACGACATGAGCGTCGTTCAGCAGCCGCTCGACGTCGGCCTTACCGCTGTCTTTGGTCAAATCCAGCCAGGCGCTGCGGGATCCGATGTTGGCTTCGAAGTACACCCAGTCGTGTTCGAAATCATTGGGCCGGGTCGCGCCCAGCACGTCGGCGCCTTGTTCGGCCAGGACGCGTCCCACCGTGGGGCCGGCCACGGCATGGGTGAACGACAGCACCCGCACCCCGCCGAATGGCCGCTTGGAGGAGCCGAACTCTCGCGGGGCAGCATCGCCGATGCGGGTCAGCCCGATGACGGGCTGACGGGCCAGCAGGGCTCCCTGTGGATGGGTCAGCCACTCCTCGGGGCTGCGTGCCAGGCACGCCGGCAGGCCGGCGTCGTTGGCGGCCTCTTCCAATTCGAAGGCATCCCATCCCGCGAACGCCTCGGCGACCTTGCCGAAATCAGGCGGTACGTCGAGGAATCGGCACCATTTGGCGGACTGATGCGGATATACCGCCGAAGCCATCACGGTCCGGCCGTCGCGGGTGCGATACGGAATCAACCCAAACGGGTTATCGGCGAAGAGCGCGATCGAGGGGAATTCCCCGGCCAAGGTGGGATGCCAACGGAAACTGGGGTTGATGTGGTGCACCGCCTGGCGCAAATCCAGGTGCAGATCCTGGCCTGGGCCACCACGCTGGCGGTGCATTGCCGCCGCCGCAACCGCGTTGCCCAGCATAGGAATGCCGATTGCGGCCCCCAAACGGTGACGCGCCGGAATGATCGGGTCTTGGCCCGCAAAGGTCACCCGGCCGCCTGCATCGGCAACCGACAAACCGACGTCGGCGAGCAAATCATCAAGCGCCGCAGTCGCGTTGAACGCCGTCATCGATGTTGTCTCGGTCATGGCTGAACTCCGCTTCGGGCTGTGACCGGGCCTGCAGGCCGGCGACTCGTGTTCTGTCTGGGACATGCTGATGCCAGTGCCGCCAGCATGGGCGCAGGCGCGTTGGGGGTGAGAAAAATGACGGAAAGTGCTCAGAATCGACTATCTGGTGAAGGAAATAGACGCAGGCTCGGCCGGGCACCATCAAAGGTGGCATCGAACGCACCAAAAGAGGGCTTCTGGTCGCTGGCCCAAGCCCGCGTGGTCATCAGCGACTGGAAACACGACTACAACCACCACCGGCGGCACTCCGCCCTGGGTTACGAACCCCCAACCCGCTACGCCGCCGGCTGCACCCACCGCCGAGCGATCCCGTCCCGGTGATAGGGGAACTGTACGAACCTACCCGGCGTGGTCCGGCGCTCGTGTCCGAACGCCGACCGCCATCGCAGAGGGCGGGATGATCCTTCCGCGATGAGCGGCAGCCTGGCCGACATCGCCTACGGTCTGCTGCAGACGTGTCGGCCTGGCCTCACTTCAGGTGCCGGGTGAAAAAGCGGGCCGCGTCGTCACCCGCGAACTGCGGGACGCCGGTGTGCCCGCCCATGTTGGCGTGCAGCGTCTTCTCCTGGGAGCCGAAGGCGTCGAACAGGTCTAGTGCCAGCTGCCGGTCGTTTCCTTCGTCGTCCCACTGCAGCAGGACGTGCAGCGGAATCGTGACCTGACGGGCCTCGTCGAACATGGAGCGGGGCACGAAACTCCCGGCGAAGAGACCGGCGGCCGCGATGCGCGGTTCGACCACCGCCAGCCGGATGCCGATGGCAATCACCCCGCCCGAGTACCCGACCGGGCCGCTGACCTCGGGCAGTGAAAGGAGTGCGTCGAGGGTGGACTGCCATTCCGGGACCGCCTTCTCGACCAGTGGGATGACAAGCCGGTCGACGATCTCGTCGACCGGCTCTCCGGCCGCCAGCGCCCGGTGCAGATCGGCGCGGGCCTGCTCGGCGTCGGCCGACCGGGGGCGGTCACCGCTCCCGGGGAGCTCGATGGTGGCCGCGGCAAAGCCGGTCGCCGTGGAGCGCCGGGCTCGGCTTGCTAGCCGTGGGTACATATCGCGCAGTCCACCGGGGTGGCCGACCAGGATCAGCGGCGCTGGCGAGGATGCGGGCGTCCACAGGATGCCGGGGATGTCGCCGAGGGTGAATTCGCGTTCGAGGCTGCCGTCGTCGAGGCGTTGTTCGGAAGTGAAGTGCATGGTCGTGCCTTTCGGGAGTGCTCGTTGAACGGCGCTCCCGGACGACCTATCGCCCGACCGTGACCCCGAAGAGGAGCACCCACGTTGATACGTTCACGGGTACCACCTCCTCGTTCTCTCCCACGGTCTCCGGACCGTAGCAGCGGTCGCCGTCGCCTGCCAACCGGTTTTACGGCGGCTCCTTGGCCGGACGCTACGGAGCTACTCGCCACAATGCCGAGGCCGTGTGTGTTAACGACCGCGAGGCTGTTGGCCAGGGGTGGTGTTCGACAAACGAGACAACCGCTGCCACAACCGGTCACGTCTCCACAAGCGCGCTAAGTTACCCGCCCGTACCCATTGAAACGACTCTCGCTTGCCGTGGACCAATTCACGGGGTCCGCTCAGCGGGGCCAACTAGCGCAGCCGAGGACTGCCGGGTGGCGCAGTGACCGTCGTCTTCGACGTGGACAGCCATGGAATCAGACAGCGGGACCCGGCGGACTGACCTGCCCGGCCGGGGCGTTGATCTCGCACCAGTCACCCGACAGCCATCACTAGGCCGCTGCACGGAGTTCCGCGCCGCCTGCCCCAGCTCCTAAATCCGGACGGGCACGTCGTACCTATGCGCCAACTCCTGGGCGAACGCCTCGGCCTCCGGGCCCCCGTCTGTGTCTAGGAGGCCCAGCTCGACGATGCCGCCCAAGCGCGCCCGGTATTCGGCACGGGGGCTGATCTTCATCGTAGGTGGTGGCCGGTATGCCAGCACGTCGTGCAATTCAACCTTGCCGACAACCAGATACGACCACGGCGGATCCACAACCCCCAATGACGACGCCAGTCGCGCCGCTCTCGGGAACCCACGTGCCCGCGCAATCAGGTCCTCGACCTCGATATCGGCGTACCAGCCGCACACGCACTCCGGCGCCGGCGGCATGTGCTCTGGGGTGGAGCATCCGGCGTAGGACCATTTCGTTGGCCACGAGATGTACGAATGGTACGGGGACCTCAGCACATCCCCGGCGATCCCCGTCCAAAAGCGAAAGCCCACGGCAGTGTCCAAGCGGCCGAAACCAGGTGCGGTCAGGCGCCCGTCTAGCCACTCATGCAGCCCGGGCATCGCGGCCTCGATAGCTGCGAAGGCGACCTCGAAATCAGCACCAAAGCACGGATTCCGGACGTCGACGCAGCTAAGCCGGTCGTCATCAACGCCACGCTCCTGCAACACCCCAACATGTTCGCGACCCAACGCAACCACCAAATCAGCTCCAAGGTGCTCAGCACCGACCAGCGCAGCCCGATGATCCGCCGGCACCGGATAACCACGCTCACACAGCACCGAGCACGCCTGCTCATCGGCGCGATCGCCTACACAAGCGACGGTGCCCGCACTGGACACCCGCACCACATCACCCAGACCGCGCTCCCGCAGCTGCTCAGCGAACAACGCCGCAGCCATCACCGATCGAGCGCGATTGAAACTGCATACAAACGCGACGTGCAGCCGCGGGCTACTCACAATCCGTACCGCTTCCCAAGCAGCGCGGCGGGGCCATCAGAGTCCTCCGAATCGAAGATTGCGACTGTAGTAACTCGGCTCGAAAAAAGATTCGAGTTACGTACAGACAGGCACATGCTATGCCAACCGATTGTTGTCGGGATGGGGTCTGGGATGGCACAAATCGGATTGGTCACCTCAGCTGGGTACGAGTTGCCTCGCCGCGTTAGCGTCCATGTCAGGTTGTCCAGTTCCCCGGTCCCGATTTCTCTGTTCTCTTCGTGGGTCGGCTGCCTTCGGTTCGGAAGGAGGAGCGAAACGCTGGCGCCGATGCCCACGACTAGGAGCCGCCTTCGCCGATGCTCGCCGTCGCCGAACGTGGCTAAGGAGTGGTCGCGGCCCGCTTTTGTCTCCTCGAGGAGTTCATGCTGTCGCAGACCTGATCGTCGGTGTATCGACACCCCGGTGTCGCCGCCGCGATGAGTGCGGCCGAAGCCAATCCCTCGATCCGAATGGTCGAAGTCCGCCGTGCGACGGGATTGTCCACCAAACGGCTGATCGGACTGTTTCGCGCCGAGATCAGCCTGCCTCCGAAGGAATTTGCGCGGGTCCGGCGCGCCAACCCTGCTATTGGCCGCCGCTCTTCGGGGCTGGGCTTTGGTCCGCGCCGGTCAGGGTTTTGGGGCAGTACGTGGTGGCCGCGATTGCGGTGAACTTGGCGGCGCCATCGCCCTGGAACCCTGGATTGAGCTCCTGTAGGTTCTTGACGATTTCTACGCCACTCATTCCCTCGTCGACTAAATTGCACACCGTTTTGCCGGCCGTTATCGCGCGGTCGGGGTTCAGATAGGACAGCCCGGACTGCTCGAGTGCGACGAGGAAAGTTTGATCGTTGCCGTCGATGTCGGCATAGGCCGGGGCGGCCGTGCCCATCACCGCGGCGACGCATGCCAGCACCAGTACGAGTCTCATAACCCAGTGATTGTCTCAAAGTGATGGTGCTCTTGCACCCGTTGCGGCCAACGGGACTTTAACGGAATGCGGCCAACAGCTCCAAGCACGATGAAGTCCCAACCGCCCCGCACGCTAACGCCACACCGTCACTGCGCCGACGGCCGAGAGGTCGATCCCGCTGCGAGAATGGTCTGCTGATGCGTGCGAGCCCTCACTGCACCCGCCGCGACAGCCGTTGGCTCAAGATATATACGACTTAAACAGCAGCGCAATGTATTTGATCGTCGCCCGCTGAGCCTCCCCGCAGATGCGGCAGCACTTTGAAAGTGCTTCTGCGGTGCGCATCGCGACCATAGCTGCCATGCATCACCCAGACGGCGTGGGCGGTTGGGCTTGACCGACCACGACAAAAGCCTCTACGGCCGTGGCCATCTCGAAACCTTCAACCTCCACCCGCCACTCGTAGATTGCTGGCTCCAAAGGTATTCCAGCCGGGATGTTCAGAGTGAGCGGCATTCGAACCGAAGTTCCGTGGATCGCGCCAGGAGGGCGGCCTGCCTCGGCTGCCGCTTCGAAGAGGATCCGCTGAGGACCGTGCGGCCCCGTCACCACTACCGGAGTGCCATCGGTGGTCAATAATTGGCACTTCAGCTTGTGTTGTTTATTCGTTTCATCCCAGTCGATGTCGAGGAATAAGACCAAAGAAAAAGCGGGCGTCGGTGTTTGGCACTGCCTCCACCCCAGCCCGAGCGCATTGACCTTGCCGGACTGGGCGTCGGCTTGGGCTGCATCCGCGAGCAAAAAGCTGATCTTCATGCAGCCGCCGGCGCCGCGATTGATCTTCCAGTCGTCACCGCGAGATCCTGCCAAGTCATTCCTGCCGCCCCACCAGCTCCACGAGATGCTTACGCTGCTCTTGTCGGCTGGATAATACGTACGGTTCGATCTGTTCGGCTAGTCGGCGCGTCGGCAGCTGGCCTGAAGTTGACTGCCGGCGATGGTGCTGCCACCAGCCGGAACAGCTATTCGGCGGGCGGCAGTTGGCGCGGACCTTCGGGAGAGCGCAGTTCACGCGTTCCTTCTCGCTCCATCAGCTCGAGAAGACTGTCGCGCTCCGCCGACCCAAGCGATAGGCCCCCCACGTCTTTCGTGGGTGCTCGCCCCAACGACGAGTATTCCTCGTAGGCACTTTCTTGGCTGCGAGACGATTCAGCCCGGTTGGCGGGAGATGAGCTTTCAGGGATTTCTGCATCCCCCGACGCCAGCGGTGGTTGGTCGCTGGTGTCGGAGCTCCCGGAGCTGACCGTCACTCTCCGGGTGCGCTTGAGCGCAAAGGTGATCTCTTCGACCTCTTCGAAGACCTCTTCGAAGACGTGGCGTGCGGTGCGCAGCGGCTGAGTCGTGTTGTCGATCACCCGCGCCACGAACGGAGGCACCAGCGGGCGAATCCAACGCGGGATCAACGGAGTCGCGTGCTCATGATGCGGTTCCGTGGCGTCGTTTGGCTGGATCTGCGCCGGCAGATTCTCCGTGGTCTCGCCGCGCGCATCCTGTGCCCCGGCAGGCAATTGGGCGACTGCCCGGCTGGCCGCCTCCGCTTCGGCGGCGATCGGCAGATACATGTCTGGGGCCACTGGCTCGAAAGTACGCTGTGATGAAGTGGCTATTGGCCGATCAAGCGCTTCAATGACTCGACGACGTTGCTGCTCGCGGTCGATTTCGGCCTGTGCCTCGATGGTGAGACGAGCCTGGGTGAGCTGATGCTCGGCCCACATGATTTCCGTCTCGCGGCGCACCTCGGCCCGCTTGATCGCGATCGCCGTGTCAGCCTCGAGCTCCGCGCGTTCGTGGTCGGCGCGCGCGGCTGAATGTCGATCGTGCGTCGTCTCGCCTCGCCATCGCAGCAGGATCAGCGGGAGCAGGTACAGCAGAGTGAAGAATGCGATTGTCAGCAGCCTCAGCACCTGCGCCCCGATGGCGAGCGTGAGGTCGTTCATGGCGACCCAGCGCGCACCTAAGCCCCGATCGGCTTCCGCGATCACACTTTGGCGTGCCTGGGTGAGCGACCGCTGCTCGGCTGAGATTTTGGCGTCCAGCTCAGGTGCTTGACGGTCGCGAGTCGCCAAGGCATTGTCCAGCGCATACTGCGCGTCGGCGAGAAGTTGGTTTGCCGTGCGCGTTTCCGGCCCGGCACCAGGCACGCCGGTGATCCGGGTCTGCGGGCACGCTGGTGTGGGGTTGTATTCGCAGCGTGCGACGACCAGAGCCTTGTCTTGCTGGTCGCGTGCCTGTTCGACGGCGTTGTCGAGCGCACTGCGGGCATCTCGGGTCTGTTGCAGCGATTCCGACGCCTGCGCGACGGCCGGCGCCGAGTCGGCGGTGCGAAGAGCCCGCTGGTCGAGACGATGCTCGATCGAACCGGAAAACACGACGAGAGCGGCGAGCTCGCCGACCACCACGCCGAGTGCGACCGCGACAGCCGCGCGTCCTGCGATCCCAGGCCAACCCCGGGTGGGGCCGCTGGCAGTGCCGCGGGTCACCGCGCCAACCAGCAGGCCGAAGACAAGGGTCAGCGCGACGACGGCAAGCACCGGCAAGTGCGCCGACTCACTAACGGCCACGGCCGCGACGAGCCAGGCCAGTACGGCTCCCAACGCCACCACCGCGCCGGTGATGGCGTGGGTGGACCGCTCGTGACGCTCACCGAGTTCGTGCCAGTGTCCGCCGCCAAGCCAGGTGAGCACGCTCTCGATCCGGGATACGGCCGAGCGCGGCTCGGTGAATTCGTGGGCGCACATGAGACTACAAACCTCCAACTATTCAAGCCTGGCAGGCCGTCGGCCGACACACCGAATCGAAAGCGGCCGTTTGTGGCGTTGTTCACAAATCAACGCCAATAGACGCAGATCACACTGTCGCGATACCAGGCAGGGTTAGCTCAGCCTTGTCCAGCCTTGTCCAGGCCATATCTGACGCGAAACGCAGGCGACGCGAGCAGATCAGCGGCTGTTCCGGCAAACGACGTGAGACGGTATAAGTCTATGCAGAACCACGACTACTTGACCTACGAAGAGTTCGGCCGCAGATTCTTCGAGGTCGCCGTCACCCCGGAACGTGTCGCCGCCGCATTCGCCGATATCGCCGGCAACGAGTTCGCAATGGAGCCCATTGCTCAGGGGCCCGGCGGGATTGCCAAGGTCAGCGCGAACGTCAAGATTCAAGAGCCGCGAGTCACCCGGCGGCTTGGTGACACCATCACTTTCGTCATCCACATTCCTTTGTCGATTGACCTGCTCTTGGACCTACGGCTCGACAAGCAGCGGTTTCTCGTCTCCGGGGACATCGCATTACGCGCTACAGCACGCGCCGCTGAGCCGCTGCTCCTTATCGTCGACGTCGCCAAGCCGCGGCCTTCCGATATCACGGTCAACGTGTCGTCCAAGTCGCTGCGCGGCGAGGTGTTGCGCATCCTTGCCGGCGTCGACGGCGAGATCCGGCGATTCATCGCCCAGTACGTCGCCGACGAAATCGACGCGCCCCAATCGCAAGCGGCGCAAGTCATCGACGTGGCAGATCGGTTGGACGAGGCCTGGTCCTAGGCGACGGAGCGCAGGCTTGGGTTTTCGGGTCTTCGCGCCCGGGTATGTAACTCGTACGGTTAGGCCAATATTCAAGCGCTTAACGTGTTCACCGTCACACGAGGAGCGGATAAGACATGGCGCGAGTAGACGTTTCGACGTCAACAGACGTGGAACCGAGCTTGGCCTGGAAGCTGGCCTCTGACCTGCGTCGGTTCGATGAGTGGATGACGATTTTCGTCGGGTGGTGCGGCACGGTTCCGTCGACGATCGAAGCGGGCAGCCGTGTCTCGTCGCTGGTCAGGGTCAAGGGCTTCCGCAACGTCATTCACTGGACGGTCACCCGTTACGACGAGCCGAAATCAATTGAGCTGCAGGGTCGCGGCCGGGGCGGGATACGGATCGCGGTGGCAATGGACGTGACCGCCAACCATCCCGGATCGACTTTGCACCTCACCGCTGATCTGAAAGGGGGCCTGCTCAGCGGGCCGATCGGAAGCCTCGTCGCCCGAGTCCTCCGGTCTGATGTCCGCAGGTCGGTGAACAACCTCGCAGCCTTGCAGTAACCGCTCACCGCACCGGGTGGCCGGTAAACCATTCCCGTTCGGCTTGGCGGATCCGCCTGCGGTCCATGTCAAGCCAGGACAGACCGGCCCCGAAGGCCAGCAGTCCGACGATTGCGGCAGTAATGCCGGCGCCGATCTCGCCAAGGGAAAAAGAGGCCACGCAGACGACGAATGCCAGCACTGCGGCTGCGACTACGACGAACCCGCGCATAGTCTGCCCGCGCATAGTCTGCCCGCGCGTAGTCTCCCCGCGCGTAGTCTCTGAGCCCTGCATTGATTCGTCCGCATCGGAACCGGTGATCTGATGGTGGTCGGCCAGATCACGTGCGATGTGCCTCATCAGCGCCTCCTCTGCTTTCACTTCTTCCGTTTTGGAGCTACCCGAAATACAGCCTGAACAAACGACTTCTACGCAATGCCGCCAACGGTGTTATGATGCTGCTGCTAGCCCGCTAGTCCGGGTCGCGCGGCAGCAAACGACGCAGCGGGCGGGTCTCGATCGCGTTGATCGTCAAGGCCCGGCGGCTGATCCGCCAGCCCAAATCGGTCAATTCGTACTCATCGTCGTAGCGCAGATGCCAGACCACATCCACCAACTGCTCGGCGCGTTGATTCCAGTGATGCGCGATGCACGCAATTCGCCCTCGCGCGCTGCCGGGCCGTGGGCCCTCGTCATAGACCTCACCGACAATCGCGTGCTCGGTGCGCGTGACCTGGGTGACCGCGGCAACGGCGGCGGCGATGGCCTGCTCACCTCGATGTGAATGGATCGGCTCCAGCGTGGCCGGCGGCTCCGGCACTATCAGTTCGGCGTCGGCAGCGAAAAGCGCCGTCACAGAATAGAATTGACGATCGTCGACGCCAGCGGCGTACCGGTGCACCAAGTCACCGAGGGCAGCCCTCTCGTTCACCGAAAGACTCACGAGGCCAACGACAGTCGTTGCGCGCATGCCGACAAGATATCTTTGGCCTGCTCGATATCGCTGGTCGGCGGCATGGCCAACACAATCCGGTCGGCGCCCTGATCAACCAGGCCGGCTGCGCGCTCGGCGTCAATCTTGGTGACCAGATGGCCCAGCGATACCTCCAGGGCCGCCGGATCGCGACCTGCCGACGACGCCTCCGCGCGCATCAGCGTGATCAGTGAAGCGAGCTGCGGACCGGACACGCCAAGTGGCTGGAAGCCGTCACCGAAGCGTCCGGCGCGGCGGGCGGCCATCCGGCTGTGGCCGCCGATGTGGATCGGAAGCCGTTCGCCCGCAATCGGTTTAGGGTACGACATTGCGTTGTCGAAGTTGAAGAAGTTGCCGTGGTAGGACGCTCCTTGGGGCTGGTCGGCCCAGAGCGCCCGCAAGACGGCGATCTGTTCGTCGGCCCGTCTGCCCCGGCTGTCGAACTCCACCCCGCAGGCCTCGACCTCTTCCTTGAGCCAGCCCACGCCAACGCACAACCGGAGCCGTCCGCCGGAGAGAACATCAACGGTCGCGGCGCGTTTGGCGAGCACGACGGGATGGTGATTGGGCAATACCAGCACCCCGGTGGCCAACCCGAGCCGGCTGGTGCGGCCGGCCAAGAACGCCAACATGTCGAGCGGATCGGGTATGGGACCGTCGGCCGCCACCCCAACGCGTCCGGAACTGTCATACGGGTAGACGCTGTCGTAGCTGCTGGCCAGGACGGTGTGCTCGGCGAGGATGATCGATTCGAAGCCACACAGTTCAAGGTGGCCCGCAAAGCTCACCATCCAGGCTGGGTCTGCGGTGACGATGTCGCCGACCGGGACGAAGACTCCGATCTTGGGGATCTTCGGGGCTACCTTCATGGCACCCGAAGCTAACAGGTCCCCGCTAGACAGGCGGCGGCGCGATCTCAGCGCGTGCGGCCTCGCAAAGCGTGGCCGCGCGGTGATCGGTGAAGACGTCTTCCAGCATCATCTGCCGGCCGTCCGGGCCGGTCAGCGGAACACGCCAGTTGGGGTATTCGTCGGTAGTGCCCGGTTGGTTTTGGGTCCGGCGATCATCGACCGCATCGGTCAGCGATACCCCCAATAGCCGCGACGGGGTTCGGCCCAGGTACCGGTAAAGGGCTAGGACTATCTGCTCCGGGTCGTCTTCGCCGGCACCCAGCAGCCCGACCCGACGCAATTCAGCCAGCCAGGCCGCCAACTCGGCCCGGTCGGATTCGAGTTCCTCCGCGACGGGTCGGGTCAACAATCCCAGCGACTCCCGCAGCCGCACATGGTCGCCGGCCAGGTAACCGGCGGTCGGCGGCAGATCGTGGGTGGTCACCGACGACAGGCAGTACTCACGCCAGCGCTCCGCCGGCAACGGACCTCCATTTCCGTCGCGATCAAGCTCAAACCAAAGGATCGAGGTGCCCAGCACGCCGCGCAACATCAAGTAGTCCCGCACCCAGGGTTCGACGGTGCCGAGGTCTTCGCCGACGACGACCGCACCGGCCCGGTGTGCTTCAAGAGCGACGATGCCGATCATCGCGTTATGGTCGTAGCGCACGTAGGTGCCCTGAGTGGGCACTGCCCCGTCCGGAATCCACCACAGCCGGAACAATCCGATGATGTGGTCGATGCGTACGCCGCCGGCATGTTGCAGCACGGCCCGGATCAATGCGCGGAAAGGCCGATACTCCTGCTCTTCTAATCGGTCCGGTCGCCAGGGTGGTTGCGACCAGTCTTGGCCGAGCTGATTGAACTCGTCCGGCGGCGCGCCCGCGGTCACGCCCACTGCCAACACTTCCTGCAGGGCCCAGGCATCGGCCCCATTGGGGTGCACGCCGACAGCCAAGTCGTGCATGATGCCTAACGACATCCCGGCCCGTACTGCTTGCGACTGAGCCGCGGCGAGTTGCTCATCGAGTTGCCACTGCATCCAGCGATGGAAATCAACAGCCTCCGAATGCTTTTCGACGAATCGGGCAACGCCCGCACCCGCGGGATGCCGTAGGAAACTCGGCCAATGATGCCAGTCACTGCCGTACTTCTCGGCCAGCGCGCACCAGGTGGCGAAGTCGTCGAGCGCGCGGCCTTCACGTTCGCGGAAGGCAGCGTAGGCCAGCTCACGGCCTGCTGATCGTGGCACCCGATGCACCAATTTGAGCGCCGCTCGCTTAGCTACCCATACGCTGTCGCGGTCGATGGCGTCGAGCTCGCCGGTCCGTTGCCGAACTTCCGAGCGCAGCCGCCGCACCCGGCCTCGTTTAGGCGAGTCGGCATATTCGGGGATTGCCTCAACGCGAAGATAGAGCGGGTTGACGAAGCGCCGCGATGTCGGCAGATACGGCGACGGCTCCATCGGGATCGTAGGCGTAGCCGCGTGCACGGGATTGACCAGCACATAATCGGCGCCGTGGCGGGACGCCGACCATACCGCGAGGTCAGTCAGGTCGGTGAGGTCGCCGACGCCCCACGACTGTCGGGACCGCACGCTGTAGAGCTGAGCGGCCAGGCCCCACGCGCGGCGAGCACCGAGCTGCTTCGGCAGCCCTAGCCAATCCGGCGTCACGATGAGCGCAGTGCTGGTCTGGAGGTCGCGAGAACGCAGATGCACGCGGTGGTAACCCAGCGGCAGGTCACTGGGCAGCACGAAGCTGGCCTCGCCTACCCAGCGTCCGTCCAGGTCGAACGGAGGCGTGAAGTTCTCGACCTGTTGCACACCGCCCCGCACCGTGCCGTCCTCGAGCTGTAACCACACTTCAGCAGGAAAACCATGGGTCACGTGCACCCAGAACCGCGTCGGCGCGCCGGTGCGCCCGACAATGGTGGCCGGCATCTGACGTGCCCAATAAGACCTGAGATGCGTGGTCAGGGCCGTATTGCGGTCTTGTTCGGTGCTGGCGACGACGCCCAGCGCCGCGAGCACGGCCACCAGCGTGGCTTCGGGGACGAGCACGCGCCGACCGGTCCAGTCCTCATATCCGGTGGCGATGCCGAATCGTCTGGCAAGTTCGACCAACGAGGGCGCGAGCTCAGTCATGCCGCCCATCTTGCGTCCAGCACCCACCCGGCGACGACACGGGCGGCTTCGGTGGCCCGTTCGAGGCTGACTGAGATTCTTGCGACCGTTCCTGGGACCGTTCGTGCTGCGGGGGACGGCCCGGCTTCCCCGGCAAAACCCCATTTGCTGGCAGGCGATCTTCGCGCATTTCTTGCCAATCGGTGAGCTGGTCGCCGGATTTGCCGTTTAGCAGGACGAGTCGGCCATCCGCCGCTAGCATGCCCTGTGAAGACATAAAGAATCCGGCGGGTATCCAGTGGGGGATATCGAAAGTGGCAGCTCAGTGCGGTTGTCGGCTGCTGGCACTGTTCGCGACCCGGCCCCTCCGGGGCCGCCGGATTCATCGACGAGAACGATTCGAATGAGAGTACGCACAGCACCACGTGGCGACGCCGCTGCGGGTGCCTTACGGTTATCGATGTGATTCGCGCGTTGGAAAAACGGGCGCTCTAACAGACCGGATGGTGAATTAACGTGGCGGAAGAGAGTCGCGGAGGGCGCGGGTCGGGGTACGGCCTCGGGCTGTCAACGCGGACGCAGGTTACCGGGTACCAGTTCCTTGCTCGCCGAACCGCGATGGCCCTGACCCGCTGGCGAGTGCGTATGGAGGTCGAGCCAGGTCGCCGTCAGAACTTGGCCGTGGTGGCGTCGGTTTCTGCGGCATTGGTGATCTGCCTGGGCGCACTCCTCTACTCGTTCATCAGCCCGTCCGGCCAGATCAATGAGTCGCCGATCATCGCGGACAAGGACTCCGGTGCGCTGTATGTCCGCGTGGGTGACCGGCTTTACCCGGCGCTGAACTTGGCATCGGCGCGACTGATCACAGGGCGGCCGGACAACCCGCACATGGTCCGATCAAGCCAAATCGCCAGCGTGCCGCATGGTCCGCTGGTGGGCATCCCGGGCGCACCGTCGAATTTCGCTCCTAAGAGTCCGCCCGCGTCGTCGTGGTTGGTGTGCGACACCGTCGCCGGCTCGACCGGCGTCGGGGCACCGTCAGGGTTGACGGTGACGGTGATCGACGGCACCCCGGACCTCAGCGGTCACCGGCGGGTACTGACTGGGTCCGACGCGGTGGTGCTCAGCTACGGCGGGGACGCCTGGGTTATCAGGCAGGGACGCCGGTCGCGCATCGACGCGACGAACCGATCTGTCTTGTTGCCGCTGGGTTTGACCCCAGAAGAGGTCAGTCAGGCAAAGCCAATGAGCCGGGCGTTGTACGACGCATTGCCGGTGGGACCTGAGCTGGTGGTGCCAGAAATACCGAACGCGGGCGCTCCGGCGACATTCTCGGGGGCACCCGGCCCGGTAGGGACGGTAATCGTCACGCCACAAATCAGCGGGCCGCAACAGTATTCGCTGGTGCTCGCCGATGGTGTGCAGACGCTGCCGCCGTTGGTGGCCCAGATTTTGCAGAACGGCGGCAGCGCTGGGAATACCAAACCGGTGACCGTAGAGCCGGCTACGTTGGCGAAAATGCCGGTGGTCAACAGACTGGATCTCTCGTCGTACCCAGACAACCCGTTGAACGTGATGGACATGCGGGAGAATCCGTCCACCTGCTGGTGGTGGGAGAAGACCTCCGGTGAGAACCGGGCCCGCGTCCAGGTCGTGTCCGGCCCGACCATTCCCGTCGCGGCAGCCGACAAGGAGAAGGTGGTGTCGCTGGTGAAGTCCGACACCACCGGCCGCCAAGCCGACGAGGTCTACTTCGGACCCGACTTCGGGAACTTCGTCGCCGTCACCGGCAACGATCCGGGGTCCAAAACAACAGAATCGCTATGGTGGGTGACGGATGCGGGCGCCCGGTTCGGAGTGGATGCCACCAAAGAAGTGCTCGAGGCGCTGGGGCTGAAGACCCAACCGAGCTTGGCACCGTGGGTGGCGCTGCGGCTGCTGCCACAAGGCCCGACGCTGTCCCGGGCAGATGCATTAGTTGAACACGACACCCTACCGATGGACATGACCCCTGCAGAGTTGGTGGTACCGAAGTGAAGCGTGGATTTGCGCGACCTACAGCGGAAAAGGCGCCGGTTATCAAGCCGGAAAACATCGTCCTGCCGACGCCGTTAAGCATCCCCCCACCCGAAGGCAAGCCCTGGTGGCTGATTGTGGTCGGCGTCGTAGTGATCGGCCTGCTGGGCGGCATGATCGCCATGACCTTCGCCAGCGGGTCACACGTGTTCGGCGGCGTCGGCTCGATTTTCCCGATCTTCATGGTCGGCGGGATGATGATGATGATGTTCGGCGGCCGGTTCGGCGGCCAGCAGCAGATGAGCCGGCCGAAACTGGACGCGATGCGCGCTCAGTTCATGCTGATGCTGGACATGCTGCGCGAGACGGCCCACGAGTCGGCCGACAGTATGGACGCCAACTACCGCTGGTTCCACCCGGCTCCCACCACGCTGGCCGCCGCGGTGGGATCGTCGCGGATGTGGGAACGCAAACCCG
>JBEKNM010000034.1:0-16013 GCA_049522835.1 Mycobacterium sp. | reverse complement strand
TCGGCCAGTCCAGTACGACCCTGCTGTCTGTGCTGAGTGGGGCGGTGGGAGACGCAACGCCCCGTGTTCTTCCGCCTATCTTGTTCTGATCTCGCCCGTCGTGTCGGGAGCACCTCCGAGCGGAGAATGCGCGCGGATTGACTCGTCCCGGATCAGTCCGCGCAGCAGCGCAGTGCTGAATTCGGCAGCGATTTCCTTGGCTGTGCGCCGTCCGCTCGGGCGCAGCCACCGGTAGCTGCCCAGCGTCATCCCGATATAGCCCAGTGCCACCACATGCGAGTCGCATTGGTAGAACTCACCGCTGGCAATGCCGCGGTCGATGAGGCCGTGCACGTGCTCATAGACCTGAGCTTCCTTCTCGCGGACCTCGGCGACCTGTTCGCTGGTGAACCACTCGGTGATGTAGGGCTGCTCCTGGAAGTAGACAGCGGCCCGCTCGGGATTGGCCGCGATCGCGGTGAGCAGCCGGACGGTGTACTGGTAGAGCGCTTCTCGGGCCGTCCAGGACGGATCGTCGTGCACGGCGGCCAGCGTGCCATCGGCAGCCTGGCGGTAGATGTCGAACAAGATCAGCGACTTGCTGGCGTAGTAGTGGTAGACGGTCGCTTTGTTCAACCCGATCACATCGGCCACGTCGTCCATCCGGGTGCCGTGATAGCCACGGGCGGCGAACAGCTTGGTGGCAACAGCCAGCAACTCCTCGCGGCGCGTTGACCCGTTGGGGGTGATGTTGTCGGATTGCATCTCTACTCACTATCGTCGCTGCCGGCGGGGCGGGGGCAGGCCCGGTGTCAAGGCAAATTATCAATCAACTGGTTGGACAGTTTAGGCAAGGTACCGCCTGTCGCAGCGATGCGGATGGGACTAGAGTGGGTGAACTGGCCGAGAGTCGAGAGGTGGGGTCGATGGATCCGAGTCCGGACTACGACGGAAGCGATGAGATCGAGTTCTTCTTCCGCTATCTCACCTGGGGCATACGGGGGGTTCAAGACGGCAACGGATATCCGCCACAGGCGTACCCGCCCGTCTAACGATCTAACGGACAGACACCTGTCGCGCCCTATAACGCTTTGAGTTCCTCGGCGACCTCGGTCACCGACTTCTTCGCGTCGCCGAACAGCATGGTGGTGCCGCCGGCATAGAACAGCGGGTTGTCGATGCCGGCGAAACCGGAGTTCATCGAACGCTTGAGCACGATCACCGATTTCGACTTGTCCACGTTGAGGATCGGCATGCCGTAGATCGGGCTGGACGTTTCGTTGCGGGCCGCGGGGTTGGTGACGTCGTTGGCGCCGATGACGACGGTGACGTCGGTGCGGGCGAACTCGTCGTTGATGTCGTCCATGTCTTTCATTGCGTCATAGTCGACTTCGGCCTCGGCCAGCAGCACGTTCATGTGCCCCGGCATCCGGCCGGCAACCGGGTGAATCGCGTATTTCACCGGCACACCCTTGCCTTCCAGCAGGTTGGCCAAGTCCTTGACAGCGTGCTGGGCCTGCGCGACGGCCAGGCCGTAGCCCGGCACCACGATCACCTGGTTGGCGTACGCCATCTGAATCGCGGCATCGGCGGCCGAGGTGGACCTGACGTGCTTATCGCCACCTTGGCCACCGCTGGGCGCCACGCCGCCGCCGCCGAAACCGCCCGCGACGATGGCGGGAATGGAACGATTCATCGCCTTGGCCATGAGGTTGGTCAGGATCGAGCCGGACGCACCGACGATCATGCCCGCCACGATCATCGCGGTGTTGTTCAACGCCAACCCCGCCGCTGCCGCCGAGAGACCGGTCATGGCGTTGAGCAGCGAGATGACCACCGGCATATCGGCACCGCCGATGGGCAACACCACCATCAGGCCCAGCGCACCGGCGGCGGCCAGCAGACCGATCATCCACCACAACGGCACTCCGCCGCTGCCGGGATGCGCGTGTAGACCGATGACCACCGCGGCGGCGACGGCCGCAGCCAGCAAGAGCGCATTGACCGGCTGCTGCGCCTTGCCGAAGCCGATCGGTGATCCGGAGAGGATCTCCTGCAACTTGCCGAACGCGATGATCGATCCCCAGAACGAAATGGACCCGATTATCGCAGCGAACAGGGACGCGACCACGATGTGCACAGTCGGCGATTCGCCGTGCTGGAACGCCGAAAAGCCTTTGGTCTCAATGAACTCCGAAAGCGCGATGAGCGCGACGGTGCCGCCGCCGACCCCGTTGAAGAACGCCACTAGCTGCGGCATGGCGGTCATCTTCGTTAACCGCGCCGGTGGGACGCCGAGCACGATACCCACGACCAGACCGGCGACGATGAGTACCCACAGGCCGGTGTGCTGGATCTTGATCAGCGTCGCCGCAACGGCGATAAACATGCCCACCGCGGCGATCAAGTTGCCGCGCACTGCGGTCTTGGGCCCGGTCAGGCCCATCAAACCGTAGATGAACAGCGCGAAAGAGAGGATGTAGAGGACCGTGACCAGGTAGTTCATTTCGTCGCCGGTTCGTCGGCTTTCGCGGGCACGCGTTTCTTCCCCTTGAACATGCCCAGCATCCGGTCGGTGACGATGAAACCGCCGATGACGTTCAGCGTGCCGAACACCACCGCGACGAACAGGATGATCTGCACCGCCAGCGATGGATGCTCCACCTCGCCGAACACCACCAGCGCGCCGAGTACCACGACGCCGTGGATGGCGTTGGTCCCCGACATCAGCGGCGTGTGCAGGGTGTTGGGGACTTTGGAGATCACCGCGAACCCGACGAATCCGGACAGCACCAGGATCGCCAGGTTTTCCAACAGTTCGTCGTACATCTAGCTGTCCTCTCCGCGCGCAGGGCGGCTCACACAGGCTGCCGCGACGACTTCATCATCAAAGTCCGGGGCCAGCTTGCCGTCCTTGATCAACAACTCCAGCAGCGCCGTGATGTTCTTGCTGTAGAGCTCGCTGGCATGCTCGGGCATCGTCGCCGGCAGGTTCAGCGGCGCGGTGATGGTGACGTCATGCTTGACCACCGTCTGCCCGGGCTCGGTGAGCTCACAGTTGCCGCCGGCTTCCCCGGCCAGGTCCACCACCACGCTGCCGGGCTTCATCGCTTCCACCGCGGCGGCGCTCACCAGTCGCGGCGCCTCGCGGCCGGGAACGAGCGCGGTGGTGATCACCACGTCGAAACCGCTGATCGCCGCTTCCAATGCTTTCTGCTGTTGTACCTGTTCGTCTTCGGTCAGCTCGCGGGCGTACCCACCCTCACCGGCGGCGTCAATACCCACATCGAGCCACTGCGCACCCACTGAGCGGACCTGATCGGCCACCTCGGGCCGTACGTCGTAGCCGGTGGTACGCGCACCCAGCCGTTTGGCCGTCGCCAGCGCCTGCAGCCCGGCCACGCCGACGCCGAGTACCAGCACGGCGGCCGGCTTCACCGTTCCGGCCGCCGTCGTCAGCATCGGAAAAAACCGAGTGGACTCCGAGGCGGCCAGCAGTACGGCCTTGTACCCCGCCACATTGGCTTGCGACGACAGCGCATCCATCGCTTGTGCCCGCGAGATTCGCGGGATGGCCTCGAGCGCGAACGCCTGCACGCCGCCGTCGGTCAGTGCGACGATCGAGTTGTCGGCATTGCGTGGCGCGAGGAAGCCGATCAGCGTCTGTCCGCGGCGCAGCTTGCTGACCTCGTCTTTGGTCGGCGGCGCGACCTTGACGACCACATCGGCGGCCCACGCATCCCCGATGCTGGCGCCGGCCTCGGTGTAGAGCTGGTCGGGAAGCAGCGCGCGTTCGCCCGCACCGGACTCGACCACGACCGCCACACCGCTATTCACCAGCGACGCCACTGCCTTCGGCACCAGCGCGACGCGCCGCTCGTCGGTTCCGGACTCAGCGACCACCCCGACCGTCGTCTGCGGATCTGTCATGACGCGTAATCTACTTTCCCCACTTCTTGGGCCTCCATAAGACTGACGCCCCTGCTGCTAACCCCGTTCGACTGCCCAGCAGGTTGATGTCCGGGCGTGCTCAGACACCCTAACCGCAGCTACCAGAGCGGGATATCTTGGCCGTGTTCTGATACAGGGCGGGGTCCGAAGTAACGGCGTTCGGATTCGTCGATCGAGACGTCGTTGATGCTGGCTTCACGGCGCACCATCAACCCTGACGGGCTGAATTGCCACAGCTCGTTGCCGTAGCTGCGGTGCCACTGGCCGGTGTGATCACGGCACTCGTACTGGAACCGCACCGCGATGCGGTTGTCGTGGAAGTCCCACAAGCTCTTTCGCAGCGAATAATCGAGTTCGCGTTGCCATTTGCGCGTCAGAAACGCCACGATCTCGTCCCTGCCGATGATGTGCTCGCTACGGTTTCGCCACTCCGAGTCGGGCGTGTACGCGTGGCTGACGCGCTCCGGGTCACGGGTGTTCCAGGCGTCCTCGGCAGCCTGCACCTTCTGGATTGCGGTTTCGAGGGTGAACGGCGGGAAAGGCGGCAGGGACTCGGTCATGCCCTCTATCTTGTACCGCGTCTTGTCCCGTGAGCAGACGCAGAATCGCACGAAACTTTGCTCCGGCATGCGATTCTGCGTCTGCTCGCGCCGCCTGATGGCACGTGTCCTATCGTGACGGGCATGGACTTCGCGATGTCGGCCAAGGCAAGTGACTACCACAAGCGGCTGTCCGACTTCATGACCGAGTATGTATTTCCGGCTGAGGCCGAATACGACAAATACCGTCACGAGGCCGGCCCGAGCGACCACACCGTTCCGCCGATCATCGAGGAGCTGAAAACCAAGGCCAAAGCGGCCGGCCTGTGGAACCTGTTCCTGCCGGCCGAGTCGGGCTTGACCAACCTCGACTACGCGCCGCTGGCCGAGCTGACCGGCTGGAGCCTGGAGATCGCACCCGAGGCGCTCAACTGCGCGGCACCCGATACCGGCAACATGGAGACCCTGCACCTGTTCGCCACCGACGAACAGCGTGAGCGGTGGCTGCAGCCGCTGCTGGCCGGCGAAATCCGCAGCGCCTTTTCGATGACCGAGCCGGCGGTCGCCAGCAGCGACGCCCGCAACATCGAGACGTCCATCGAGCGCGACGGCGGCGACTACGTGATCAACGGCCGCAAGTGGTGGACCTCAGGCGCGGCGGACCCGCGCTGCAAGGTCCTCATCGTGATGGGCCGCACCAACCCCGACGCGGCCAGCCACCAACAGCAGTCGATGGTTCTGGTGCCGACAGATACGCCGGGCGTGACTGTTGTCCGCTCGACCACGGTGTTCGGTTACCAAGACCAGCCCGGGCACTGCGAGGTCACCTACGACAACGTCCGGGTACCGGTCACCAACCTGCTCGGCGTAGAAGGCGGCGGCTTCGCGATCGCTCAAGCACGGCTGGGGCCGGGCCGCATCCACCACTGCATGCGTGCGCTGGGCGGAGCCGAACGTGCGCTGGCTCTGATGGTGGACCGCGCGCGCAACCGGATTGCATTCGGCCGGCCGCTGGCCGACCAAGGCCTTGTCCAACAGGCAATTGCCAAGTCACGCAACGAGATTGACCAAGCCAGGCTGCTGTGCGAGAAGGCGGCATGGACCATCGACCAGCACGGCAACAGGGCCGCCCATCTGCTGGTGTCGCAGATCAAGGCGGTGGCGCCGCAAGTGGCCTGCGACGTCATCGACCGCGCCATCCAGGTGCATGGGGCCGCCGGCGTCAGCGAGGACACGGCGCTGGCCCGGCTGTACGCCTGGCATCGGGCGATGCGGATCTTCGACGGACCCGATGAGGTGCACATGCGAACCATCGCGCGCACCGAGATCGGCCGGGAGCAATCCACGTTCGCTGCGGCGGTCACGCCACATGACTGAGGTTCTCCGAGAACTTTCGGGCGCGTGGAACTTCCGCGACGTCGGAGAAAGCACCGCGGCGCTCCGCACCGGGCGGCTGTTCCGGTCCGGCGAGCTGAGCCGACTCGACGACGACGGCCGTGAAACTTTGCTCCGGCTGGGGATCATCGACGTCGCCGACCTGCGCGCGTCCCGGGAGGTCGCCCGGCGCGGCCCGGGGCTGGTTCCCGACGGCGTCGAGATCCACCTGCTGCCCTTCCCCGACCTTGGAAATGAGGGGGACGAGGAAGAGTCCGAGACCGACGGCCAGGCCCCGCACGAACAAGCATTTCAGCGGTTGCTAACCGGCGGAGGCGGCGAATCTGACGAGTCGGTCAACGAGGCCGCTACCCGCTACATGGCCGACGAATACCGGCAATTCCCCACGCGTAACGGAGCGCAGCGCGCGCTGCGCCACGTCATCATGCTGCTGGCGACTGGACGCCCGGTACTCACGCACTGCTTCGCGGGCAAGGACCGCACCGGCTTCGTGGTGGCGACGGTGCTGGAAACGGTCGGTGTCGATCGCGACACCATCGTCGCCGACTTCCTGCGCAGCAATGACGCCGCACCGCAGCTGCGGGCCCGGATCTCCGAGATGATCCAACAACGCCAGGACACCGAACTGACCCCGGAGGTGGTGACCTTCACCGAGGCCCGGCTGTCCGACGGGGTCCTGGGCGTCCGGGAGGAGTATCTGGTCGCCGCGCGCCAAACGATCGACGAGGAGTTCGGGTCGCTGGACGGCTACCTGCGCGACTCGGGTGTCACCGAGTCCGACGTGGACCGCCTGCGCGCTGCACTGCTCGCCTGAACATCCGACTATCCCGGTCTGGCCCGGTCGTTGGCGGACCGCACGCGTAACTGCATCTGAGCCGGCGTGCAGCAAAGGTCCGGACGTGACAGCGGCACACGAAATCGCCGCGCCCCGGGTCGGTTTGTGTGACCGGCCGCGAGAAACAGCGGAAAGAGCGAAAACACTGGTTCCAAATGCCACACGGCGCTCGCGCGATGACTCTAAGCTGACTGGGTGCCGGCTCCATGATGCGCCGGGTCATCGGTTTGACAGCGCCGTCGGCAGCGCAAATGACCCCTTTCGGAAAGGGAGTGACCGATGACGAGCTTGATCACACAGCCCCAGCTGATCACGAGTGCCGCAGCGGATGCGTCGCAAATTAGTTCGGCGATCAGCGCGGCCAGGGCAGCCGCCGCCGCCCCGACAACCAGTCTGGCGGCAGCGGCCGAAGATGAGGTGTCAGCGGCCGCTGCGGCGCTGTTCGGCGGATTCGGCCAGGAGTATCAGGCGCTCCTCCAGCAGGCGGCCGCATTTCATGATCAGTTCGTCGCGACGTTGGCCGCCGCCGGAAACACCTACTCGCAGGCCGAGGCCGCGGCCGCGGGGACGCTCGGGGCGATGGCCGGGGCCAGCCCGGGAGTCGGGGCATCAGCCACCCCGGCGGCGCAAATTCCTGTTGTTGCAAGTTTGATCCTGACCGGCAGCGGCACGGCGAACCCTCCGTTGAGTTTCGTACAGGACGTCACCAGCCGCTACTTGACCAACTTCATGAGCGCTCTCACCGTCCCGGTGACCACGGCCGAGGGGCTATACCCGTTTACCGGTACCAAAGACTTGACGCTGGACATATCGCTGGCCCGCGGCGTCATATCGTTGGACAACGCGATCAACCTGCAGATCCACCCCGGCAACGGCAGCGCCATTTCCGTTTTGGGCTACTCGCAGAGCGCGATCATCGCCTCCATGGAAATGCCGAAACTCGTCGCCGAGGGCTTTAACTCGTCACAGGTCAACTTCACGCTGCTCGGTGATCCGAGCAATCCCAACGGCGGCCTCCTCTCACGCTTCCCCGGCTTGAGCTTTCCGAGCCTGGGTGCGACGTTCGGCAACGCGACCCCCAGCAACGATTTCCCGACCACTATTTTCACGCTCGAATACGACGGCTTCGCCGACTTCCCGCAGTATCCGATCGATCTCCTCTCCGACGTGAACGCGCTTTTGGGCATCGTATTTGTGCACGGCACCTATCCAACTCTGACCGCCACCCAGCTTGCTTCAGCCTTCCCCTTGATGCAGTCGGGGGCCCCTACCATGACCACCTACAACCTGATTCCCACCCCGAACCTGCCGCTGTTGGATCCGCTGCGCATAATCCCGGTGATCGGGAACCCGCTCGCCGATCTGGTCCAACCGGATTTGACGTATCTCATCAACTGGGGCTACGGCAACCCACTCTTTGGCTATTCGACCGGGCCGGCCGATGTGGTCACCCCGTTCGGGTTCTTGCCGCCGCTGAGCGCAACCACTTCCCTGCCGCCCCTGTTGATCAGCGGCGCCCAGCAGGGAGTCGCCGCCTTCGTCGGCGATTTGTCCGCCGAGGTGCCAACATCGCTGCCCGCCATGTCGCTGCCCGGCATAACGGGTGCGCTTACCGGAGGTTCGTCGGGGCTCAACACACTGGCCCTGCCTACCGCGACGTCCATTCCATCCACGGTCACCGGCATTCTCTCGGGCCTCGAATCGGCGAACAACAATATCGTCGGCGGCCTGACGACTGATTTCTCGACCGCTTACGCGACGCTGCTTCCGACAGCAGATATCGCGACCGCTCTCACAGTCACCCTCCCGTCTTATGACTTCGACCTGTTCATTAACGGGATCACGCAAGCGGTCAACGGTGACCCTGTCGGACTCGTCAATGCGTTCGGCAATCCGATCGCGGCTAACGTTGGACTGACCACGCTCGCAGGCGGTTTCGAACTCATATCCATCGACAATTCGCTCGAAACGATCTTGACCGGGACACCGAATCCGGGTCCTCAATGATCGACATGTCCTGGGGCTGAAGGCCTCCGGCCTGAAGTCTGGGTGTCGCAACACATTCAGGCAGTCGAAGGAGCTAAGGCGACGCTACTGCTGCGCAGTGCCGCTTGGCCTTGGACAACGGATAGGGCTGCGGCGGAAGCGGTTTCGGCCTGGGGCCGCCAGCTTTATCGATTTCTTTTGAGAAGCTCGACATGTTCGCCTTAAGCTCACTAATGCCGGTTCCGCCGAGCCTGTAGTCGTGAAGGGAACAGCCGATGGCGAGTATGTTTGTACAACCGCAAGTTGTGGCAAATGCGGCCGCGAATGTGGCAGATATCGGTTCGATGATCGGCGCGGCTAATGCGGCCGCAGCGGGCACGACGGCCGGTGTAGTGGCAGCGGCCGGCGATGAGGTGTCAGCGGCGGCCGCGACTTTATTCAACACCTACGCTCAGGACTACCAGGAGCTGCTCAAGCGGGCGGCGGTGTTGCATCAGCAGTTCGGCCAGGCATTGGCCGCCGCGGGGAAGGCGTACGTGGAGTCCGAGACCGCGGCTCAGGCACTGCTGGGTGGCAGCCCCGCAGCGGGTGGAGTGACCGGCGCCGCGGATCCGCCGCTGCCACAAACATTGATCGCACCGAGTGTCGGTTTGTTCATGGGCGGCAGCGGAAACCCGATACCAAATGCGACCTACATAAACGGCGTTCTCAACTGGGTCAACCAGAATTTCGCGGTGACCATGAGCAACGCGCTGCCCCTATTCACTCCCGAAGGGCTATATCCCGTTACCGGTGTCAAGACCTTGCCTGTGAACACGTCGGTGAGCGAGGGCATCACGATTCTTCAGAGCGCGATCAACCAGCAACTCTTCCCCACGTCCGGGACCGGAGCGCCCAGCGTTGCCGTCCTCGGCTATTCGCAAAGCTCCGTCATCTCCTCACTGGTAATGCAAAACATCCTGTCCGGGAATTACCCCTTCCAGGTGCCATCCACAAGTCAACTCGGCTTCACCCTGCTCGGTGATCCCATGAACCCCAACGGGGGCCTGCTGGAGCGCTTCGCCGGTCTGACCTTCCCGAGCCTCGGTTTTGATTTCTACGGCGCGACACCCCCGAACACGCCCTACAACACCGCGATTTACACCCTCGAATACGACGGCTTCGCCGACTTCCCGCAATACCCGATCGATGTCCTGTCAGACCTCAACGCCGTTTTGGGTATCCAATACGTGCACGGCACCTATGCGAGTATCAATCCGAACGCCCTCCCCCAAGGCGACACCATGATTGAGTTGCCGGGGTCAGCGACTCTCCCTGGTGGCACCGGGGCAACCAACTACTACATGATCAGCCAACCGAATCTGCCGCTGCTGGATCCGGTGCGGGCAATACCGATCATCGGCAACCCCATCGCAGACCTGGCCCAACCCGACTTAGCAGTCCTGGTCAACTTGGGATACGGCAGCACCGCCCAGGGCTGGTCGACCGGGCCGGCGAATGTTCCCACCCCGTTCGGGGTGATCCCGCCGGTCAGCCCAATCGATGTCGCCGGTGCTCTGGCCGCCGGGACCCAGCAAGGAATGAGTGCTTTCGCGGGCGACATCAGCGCTGGGATCGCTGGGATCCCGTCCCCGAACGTTTCACTGCCCGACATGTCGTCGATCGGAATGAGCGGCGTGCCGAGCCTGCTGCCCGCGGCCCCAGCGCCGGCGGCGATCGACGGCTTTATCCAGGCCTTGCAGACGGCGAACACCACTATCGTTAACGGGATCTCGGGTGCGGCTGCAAACGCCTACGCGGTTCTGCTTCCGACGGCAGATATCGCGAATGCGCTGGCAACCTCACTCCCGTCCTATGACGTCAACCTGTTCCTGGATGGCGTGCAGCAAGTGATCAGCGGTGACCCTGTCGGCGGGCTGGTCTACGCATTCGGCGCTCCGGTCGCCGCAGATGCGGGGTTGGGCACGCTCGCAGCCGGGTTCGAAATCGACGTCCTGTTGAACGCAGTTTAGGTGCACCCCGTATGGCTGGGCGGGGTGGTCGAGGAGCCCGGCCAGGCTCTGCAAGGCCGGTTGGTGACAACGGATAGCGCTGCAGCGGGTACGGTTTCGACCCCGACAAATTATCAACTCCCTTGGGAATCTCCACGTTTTCGCTCGAAGCTCACTAGTGCCGGCTCCGCGGACCTGTGGTTGTGAAGGGAAAAGCCGATGACGAGGCTGACTGTCCAAACCCAAGTTGTGGCAACCTGGCCGCGGATGTGGCAGAGTCATCGCGAATACTCTCGTTATCACTCTTGGTGGTCAAATCGGCCCGTAACGTCGCAGTAGCGGCCGAAATCGTCTTGCCCGCAGCATTTTCAGATACCCCGGCACCAGCCGATAGCTACGGCTCGAGGACGAGCTCACCGAATCATGGCCGAATGGTCGTCTCTCGGGCGCGTCACCGTCGGGCCTGTCACTGTCTGGCATTAGATTGATTGTTCGCGATTTCAGCAAACCCTAAAGTGCCAGGCGGAGCAGAAACCACCGCGCCTGCAACGGTTCTCGCAGACAGCGGTGCCCCAGACGCATTCGCCAGAGTCAGCAAACATGGGCTCGTACACTACCCGCGGTTAAGTTATCACCGGTCACTTGAAATTCCTCCAACGCGCCAAAAAACACAGCCGAAAAACGCGGACACGATCGCGAAACCGCTCTAAGCTAGCGATGCCGGCTCCGCGACAGCCGGGTTCACTCGGTCGTCGGATTTACAACGGCGTCGGTATGACTTAGAGAGCCCCCGTCGAAAGGGAATTAGGCGATGACGAGCTTGGTTACTCAGCCCCAGCTGATGGCGACGGCTGCGACGGATGCGGCGCAGATCAATTCGGCGATCAGCGCGGCCAAGGCGGCCGCTGCCGGCCCCACAACCAGTCTGGTGGCAGCGGCCCAAGATGAGGTGTCAGCGATGACCGCGACGCTGTTTGGCGCATACGGTCAGGAGTACCAGGCGATCCTGCAGCAGGCGTCCGCGTTCCATGAGCAGTTCGTTGCGGCTCTGGCCGCCGCTGGGAACGCGTACACGGAGGCCGAGGCCGCCAACGCCACCGCGATATCTGGGGCGCTGGGAGCGGTCACCTCGCCCATGCAGTCGATGTTGGGCGGCAGCACCGGCGCGGCGGGCGGCGGCAGCGCAATGACTAGCTTGGCCGCGAAAGCCAGCGCCGCGCAGTCGACCTTTACTCTGGTCATCGGCGGCAGCGGAGATCCGATACCTTCACAAACCTATATAACCGACGTTGTCGATAGATTCATCACGAACTCGTTCGGCGGCCTGCTCCCCAACCTCACGCCGGGCACCGTGCAGGGCCTGTTCACGCCCGAGGGGCTATATCCGCTTGAGGGTGTCAAGGAGTTGACCCTCAATCAGTCGTTGATGGAGGGCGTGCAGATCCTGAATGCGCAGCTCGTAGGGCCAAATGGGGACCTAACGGGGCTACTCACCGGGGGAAACCACGTTAACGTTTTGGGCTACTCGCAGAGCGCCATCATCGCCTCAATGGAACAGCAGATGCTCGACCCCACCAACACACCGGGGGGGAGCCCATTTTTCAGCCAATTGAACTTCTCGCTCATCGGTGATGTCTCGAATCCCAACGGCGGCCTGCTCCCACGCTTCCCTGGCCTGTCCCTCCCGAGTATAGGTGTCACCTTCGGCACCGCGACTCCAGATAATTCCTTCATGACCACTATTGTCACGCAAGAATACGACGGGTTCGCCGACTTCCCGCAATACCCGATCAATGTCCTGTCGGACATCAACGCCTTTGCGGGCATTGCATTCGTGCACGGCACCTATCCGACTCTCACGCCCCAGCAGATTAGTACGGAAATTCAGTTGACGAACACGGTGGGCCCCACAACGGACCAATACTTCATTATTCCAACCCCGAATCTGCCGATCCTGGACCCACTGCGCCTGATACCGGTCATCGGCAACCCACTCGCAGACCTGGTCCAACCAGATCTGACCGTGCTCGTCAACACCGGCTACGGCAGCACCACCCAGGGCTGGTCGACCGGGCCGCCGAATGTTCCCACCCCGTTCGGGGTGATCCCGCCGGTCGGCCCAATCACTGTCGCTAACGCTCTGGTCAACGCAGCCCCGCAAGGATTCAGCGCTTTCATGAACGACGTCAGCGCTGAAGCCCCGATCATGGCGAGCAACCTCCCCGGCCGGCCTGTCGAGCGCGCTGATGGGATCGGCCGGAACGGGCGCCGCGTCCGGCTTGACCGCGGGGCTGACGTCGGCGTTGTCCTCGCCCGACAACTTTATCCAGGCCATACAGACGGCGAACACCACTATCACCAATGAGATCTCGGGTGGGGCTGCGAACGCCTATGCGGCTCTGCTTCCGACAGCAGATCTCGCGAATGCGCTCGTCACCTCTGTCCCGTCCTATGACGTCAACTTGTTCCTGAACGGGGTGCAGCAAGCAATCAACGGTGACCCCGTTGGGGGGCTGACCTACGCATTCGGCGCTCCGGTTGCTGCTGACGTGGGACTAAGCACGTTCGCAGCCGGTGTCGAACTCGACGTCCTCCTGGGGGCAACCGGATACAGTATTTAGGTGCAGCCGGATGGCTGGGCCAGTTGGTCGATGAAGCCGGCCCAGCCCGGCTGATAGGAGGCTGATTCGGGCTCGAGTACAGCTTGCCCAGCACACCGCCGTCGGCCGGGCTCTGCAACGCCGCCTGGCCCTTCAATAACGGATAGCGTTGCGGTCGGGGCGGTTCCAGCGCGCCCGGCTCTATCAAGGCCCTTGAGAAGGTGGACGTGATCGGTCTAATTGCCGGTCTCATAAGTGCTCTCGGTATTACACTAACGCCGGGGTCCGTGAAGGGAATAGCCGATGACGAGCTTGATCACGCAGCCGCAAGTGTTGGCGGCGGCTGCAGCAGATGTGGCGGATATCAATTCGGCGATCGGCGCGGCCAGGGCGGCCGCCGCGGGCCCAACAACCGGCTTGGTGGCAGCGGCCGGCGATGAGGTGTCGGCGATGAGCGCGGCGCTTTTTGGCGCATACGGCCAGGAGTATCAGGCACTGCTCCAGCAGGCGGCCGCGTTCCATGAGCAGTTCGTTGCGGCGTTGTCCTCCGCGGGGAACGCCTACGCGGGAGCCGAGGCGGCGGCGTCGAATTCGCTGGGCACGCTTGGGGGGGACGTCCAGGCGCTGATGGGCGGCAACGCTGCCCCCGCCACGACTACGGTGACGGGCGCATTGGCGACTGCGGCTCCAATGGCGCCGACGGGCCCGGTCACCACTCTGGTCCTGGGTGCCAGCGGACTGCCGATACCTCCGCAGGACTACATAGTCGGAATTCCCCCGCTATACATCAACCAGTTTTTCCCTGCCGGCATCAACGTGGGCCTACCCACGCCCGAGGGGTTATATCCGCTTACCGGTATCAACAACTTGACCCTCGATGTGTCAGTGTCCCAGGGCGTCACGATCCTGAATAACGCGATCCAGTCTGCAATCGCCTCCGGCAGCACAACCGTTAATGTTTTCGGCTACTCGCAGAGCTCCACCATCTCGTCGGTGGTAATGCAGATGCTCAACCCCAGCAACACGCCGGGGGGGAGCTTGCTAGGTCCCGGGGTGAACCTGAACTTCACGCTCGTCGGTGATCCGAGCAATCCCAACGGCGGCCTGCTCACGCGCTTCCCAGGCCTGAGCCTCCCGAGTCTGGGCATTACATTCGGTACGGCGACCCCAGACAATTCCTTCCCGACCCATATTTATTCGATCGAATACGACGGCTTCGCCGACTTCCCGCAATACCCGATCGACTTCCCGGCGGATCTCAACGCTTTCTTGGGCATCATATACCTGCACGGCACCTATCCGTTTTTCACGGGCGATCAGATTCTTAACGCGATTCCATTAACGAATACTGTGGGCCCCACCATGACCGACTACTTCATTCTTCCAACCCAGAATCTGCCGCTCTTGGATCCGGTGCGGGCAATACCGCTCATCGGCAACCCAATCGCAGACCTAGTCCAACCCGATTTACGAGTCCTGGTCGACTTGGGCTACGGGAGCACCACCCAGGGCTGGTCGCCCGACCCGCCGAATGTTCCCACCCCATTCGGGGTGATCCCGCCGGTCAGCCCAATCACTGTCGCTGGGGCTCTGGCCACCGGGACCCAGCAAGGAATCAGCGCTTTCGCGAACGACATCAGCGCTATGATGTCGTCGCCCCCGAACCTTTCACCGGCCGGCCTGTCGAACGCGTTGATGGGATCGCTCGGGACGGGTGGGGCCAGCGTGCTGCCCGCGCTGACGTCGGCGCTGTCCTCGCCCGCCAGCTTTATCGCGACCCTGCAGTCGGCGAACAGCAATATCATTAATGGGATCTCGAGTTCGGCCTCGGCGGCTTACGCGACGCTACTTCCGACAGCTGATCTCGCGAATGCGATCGTGACCTCTGTCCCGTCCTACGACCTCAACCTGTTCCTGGACGGGGTCGAGCAAGTGGTCAACGGTGACCCCGTTGGGGGGCTGGTCTATGCATTCGGCGCTCCGCTTGCTGCTGACACGGCATTGGCGACGCTCTTCGGCGGTTTCGAAGTCCGAGTCATCCAGCACGCAGCCACATCGATTGTTGGCGATGTCATGAACACCTATATGCCGCCGCCAGTGTCGCAGGCACAGCCGCAGCCGCAGCTCGGAACGGCGTTCGGGTCGGACTGATTCCTACGGCTCGAGGACGAGCTTGCCGAGCACGCCGCCGTCGGCCAGGCTCTGCAACGCCGCCTGGCCTTCCGACAACGGAAAGCGCTGCGGTGGAGGCGGTTTCAGCCCCAAGAAGACCAGCTGACTCAGCCCCCAGGAGAACAAGGCGGCCGAACCGGGGACCTTGTTGAGGTACTCGCCCCACGCGACGCCCATCACGCTGACGTTGCGCAGCAACAGCCGGTTGACCTTGACGGTGGGGATGCTGCCCGCGGCGAAGCCGATCACCAGCACCTTGCCGTCGATCGCCAGTACCCGGATCGCGTCGTCAAAGGTTGGACCGCCGATCGGATCGACGACAATATCCACACCCTGACCGCGGGTGTACTTCCGCACCCGGTCAGCCCAGCCGTCGGACAGCGGCACCACCAGGTCGGCGCCGAGCGAAGAGACATAGTCGGCTGCGGCCTCTCGGTGCACCACGGCTATCACTTTGCTTGCGCCCATTGCCTTGGCGACCTGGATCGCGGCAGTGCCCACCCCACCGGCAGCACCCAGCACCAGCACTGTGTCGCCGGGGCGCATCGCGGCGCGACGAGCGAGG
>JBEKNM010000033.1:0-22175 GCA_049522835.1 Mycobacterium sp. | reverse complement strand
GTGACTTCTCCGACGGCTGGAAGCCGTCGGCTTCTTTTACGCTGCATGTGCGGCGTGTAGGGCCAGTCCAGCCCTGAGGATGTTGCGTGCGGCGTGTTCGTCTGCCGGTGCGGTGTGACCGCAGCGTTGGCAGACGAATTCCGCTTGGGTGACGCGGTTCTCGGGCGCTGCGTGACCGCAGCGCTCACACCCATCAGAGGTGTGCCGGGGGTCGACCTCGATCCAGGTGCGCCCAGCGTCTTCCGCTTTGGCGCGCAGTATCGAGACGAACTGGCCCCAGCCAGCGTCACTGATCGATCGGTTGAGCCCGGACTTGGCCCGGGCACCATTGGGGAGGAACTGTTCCGGGTGGTCCGGGTCAGGTTTCGGCTTCGCTCGGCGCAGCATATTCGCGATCTTGAGGTCCTCCACCACCAGCAGGTCGTAGCGGGCTGCGAGTTCGCGGGCCTGTTTGTGGTGAAAGTCCTTGCGCCGGTTGGCGATCTTACGGTGCAGCGCCGCCACCGTCTCCCGGCGAGCGACCCGGTTGTTGGAACCGCGCTTGGCGCGCTGCAGTCGCTGCTGCGCCACCTCCAACCGGCCGGCCTGCTGACGTGCCCACCGCGGATTGGCGACCGCGGTGCCATCGGAAAGCGTCGCGTACGTCACCACCCCGACATCGATACCGGCCTGGCCGCCTGTCGCCGGCAACGGCTTAGTCGGCACATCGTCACAGGACAACACCAGCATCCAGCGCCGGCCCTGCCGTTTGACCTGGACCGTCTTCACGATGCCCTCGACCCGGCGGTGCAGATGCACCTTCACCTGGCCGACGCCTTGCAGATACACCCGCCGCTGATCGGGCAGCCAGCGGGCACCGTCACCGTCTTTAGGCCACTGGACGCTGTCAAAGCGGGCCTTGCCTTTAAAGCGCAGATACCCCGGTCTCTGCCCAGCCTTGACGCGGCCGAAGAACCCGGCGAATGCCTTGTTCAACCGTCGTAACGTGGCCTGCTGGCTGGAGAACGACCACTGCGCCTGATCCGGTCCCCGGCGTTCCTGCAGGGCAGCGTTGTACAACTCGCGGTGCCCATCCACACAACTGGCCAACGCCACATGCTGGCGTGCAGTAGGGCGTAGCCGCAACACATAGGCGCGTCTCATGACGCCAGCACCGTGTCCCACTGATGTTCGATGTAGCCGCGCACCGTCGACTCCCAGACGTCACCGACCGACGCGGCGAAATACGACGGCGACCACAGCACCCGCGCGAACCCACGCAGATACCCAAACTCAGCCCGTAGCACCCGCGCGGTGCGGCCTGTGAATGCCCGAACCACCGCCGCCGGCGCATCGGTCGGGCCGACCCGTACGAACAGCTGCACCTGATCGGGCATGACCTCCTTGGCCACGATCTCCCAGCCCCGCTCAGCGGCGATCTGCTCGAGCAACTCCCCGCAGCGCGCCGCTACACGCCCGCCCAGAATCCGCCGCCGGCACTTCGGGCACCACACCAAATGCAGTCCCAGCGAACACACCCCTGCAGGGGTGCGGCCAAACCGACGCTCCGACATACTGCGCACCGTATGCAACGACACCGACAAGCACCGGAACCGACACTGTCCACCTGCCCCGATTCCCCCGGCGGCTAAAGCCGCCGGTCCCCTCGGGGCGCACCTGATGGGCCTATCTCAAGTGATTTCGTCGCGCAGTTCGGACGGTGGCGATCTCAGGAGGTAAGCGTAGCGGGCCTTCTCGAGCCCGTAGACAAACGTCCGATTGACGCTTGCGGCGATTTGCGCCGCTGAGCTCGCAGTACTCCGATATTCAGCGAACAGTTGTTTATTGAACGCTACGATGGGGAAGCCCGACTGGTAACCGTGTTCTCACCCGAGTCACGGTAACTTCAACAGACCGCGGGAACGACTATGGGTTCGACGCTTCGCAGCTTCACTCGATGGAGCAAAGCGCCTGCCAAAGGCGTCCAGACCGCCAAGTCCTGGGTCAACGTGCCGCGCGGTTTGGCGGCCCGCGCGACCACCCCGTTGCTGCCCGACGACTATCTCAAGATGCTCAACCCGCTGTGGTCGGCGCGCGAATTGCGCGGCCTGATCGTCGATGTACACCCAGAAACGGCCGACTCGGCGACTGTGACGATAAAACCGGGCTGGGGCTTTTCCGGTAACTATCTTCCTGGACAGTACGTCGGAATCGGATTGCGTATTGACGGCCGTTGGCATTGGCGCTCGTATTCATTGACGTCGATTCCACAGCGCGACAACAAGAACATCACGATCACCGTCAAGGCCACCCCCGAGGGCTTTCTGTCGACGCATCTGGTCAACGGCGTAGAACCGGGTACCGTCGTGCGATTGGCCGCTCCAAAAGGCGAGTTCGCATTGCCCGACCCGCCGCCGGCCAAGATCCTGTTCATCACCGCGGGCTGCGGAATCACGCCGGTGATGGCCATGTTGCGCACCCTTGAGTCCCGCGGCCAAGAGGCCGACATCGCGCATATTCACTCAGCGCCCAGCCCAGACGCCGTGATCTTCCACGACGAGTTGCGCGTGCTCGAAAAATCTCAGCCTGGTTATCGACTTCACTTACAGCTCACCGAAACCCAGGGCAAGGTCGATTTCGACGAGCTCGCCGGGATCGTGGCCGACTGGCAGGATCGTCCCGCGTGGGTGTGCGGCCCGCCCGCACTTCTGGACACGGTTGAAGGTGTCTGGAAGAGCGCCGATCTGCAAGATCTCTTACACACCGAGCGCTTCACCATCGCCGCCACCGACAAGGGCGGCGAAGGCGGAAAGGTCGCCTTCTCAATATCCGATAAGAGCATCGAAATCGACGGTGCCACATCGCTTTTGGAAGCCGGCGAGAAGGTCGGGATTCAGATGCCGTTCGGGTGCCGAATGGGTATCTGCCAGACCTGCGTACTTCCGCTGGAATCAGGGCACGTGCGCGACTTCAGGTCCGGGATTGAACACGGCGAAGGCGATCGTATCCAAACATGCATCTCCACGGCATCCGGAGACTGCACCATCAAAATTTGAGGGGGAACTGATGGCAATCACCGATATCAAGGAATATGCCCACCTGACCACCGAAGATGTCGAGCAGCTCGCACAGGAGCTGGATGCGATCCGCGCCGACATCGAGGAATCACGCGGTGAGCGCGATGCCCGCTATATTCGACGATCCATCCAACTGCAGCGCGCGTTGGCCGCCGGTGGGCGAATTGCGTTGTTCGCCAGCCGAAACAAGCTGGCGTGGATCACCGGCACCGCCATGCTCGCCACTGCCAAAATCATCGAGAACATGGAGCTGGGGCACAACATCACCCACGGCCAATGGGACTGGATGAACGACCCGGAGATCCATTCGACCGAGTGGGAGTGGGACAGCACCTGCCCGAGTGTGCAGTGGAAGCATTCCCACAACTACATCCACCACAAGTACACGAACATCGTCGGCCTCGACGAGGATGTCGGCTACGGGATCATGCGCGTCACCCGCGATGAGCCGTGGGAGCGCTGGATGCTGGGTAACCCGATTTACAACCTGTTGCTCGGCACCTTCTTCGAGTGGGGAGTCGCTTTGCACCACGTCGAGACCGCGAAGATCCGCCACAAGGAAAAGACCTGGGCCGAAGCGCGGAAGGATCTGCGCGTGATCGGCAAGAAGGTGGCCAAGCAGTCCGGCAAAGACTACTTGGTGTTCCCCGCACTGACTGGACGCAATTGGAAGCACACCTTAAAGGCCAACATGACCGCCAACCTGATCCGCAACTACTGGGCCTACATGGTGATCTTTTGCGGCCACTTCCCGGACGGCGCAGAGAAATTCACTGTCGAGGAGTTTGAGAACGAAACGCCGGGGGAGTGGTATCTACGCCAGATGCTCGGATCGGCGAACTTCAACGCCGGACCTTTGATGGCGTTCATCAGCGGCAATCTGTGCTATCAGATTGAACACCACCTCTTTCCGGATCTGCCCAGCAATCGCTACGCCGAGATCGCGGTGCGTGTCCGTGCGCTGTGCGAGAAGTACGATCTGCCCTACACCACGGGATCCATTGGACGGCAATACTGGCAATCGTTCTGGACAATCCTGAAACTGGCTTTGCCCGACAAGCTGCTCAAGGCGACATCCGAAGACGCACCGGAGACTCGTTCGGAGTTGAAGTTTCGCATCCGCGACGGCCTGCGGGAGAGTTTCGTCGATGAAGAGACGGGTAAACGACGGGGCTTGCGTACGGCGCTGCGAGAGTTACGGGCGGCGTAACTCGCCCGCGCCGCAGGTCGGCTGATCACGCCCGACGGGACGCAAGGTTGACCGATGGTAAGGCAACCCTTAGTTTGTGGGGGTAACTTACTCAAGTCGGAGTGTGGTGTCAGGTGCAAACAGTCGCGTCCCGTCAGGGCGGACGACCTCCGCTCATCGCGGTGGAAGACGTCGTCCGCGTGGGCCGCGAGCTGAGTATGCAACGGCTGAGCATCAACGCGGTCGCCGGGCGGCTCGGAGTATCGGCGACTGCCCTTTATCGGCATGTCCAAGGCCGGTGGGAGCTTGAGCGCTTGATCGGCGAAAGCCTGCTCGCCGAGCTCGAGCTGGGCGATGACCCGAATGCAGACACCGAACTGCACCTGCTGTCGTTCGGCCTGCAGTTGCGGGACTTCACCGCCGAGCATCCCGGCCTCGCGTCGTACCTTCAGCTGCTGTTTCCGCGCGGCGATGCGGGTGCGCGGTTGTTGGCCGGCGAGGTCGACGCTCTGAGCCGGCGCGGGTACTCCGCGGAGACTGCCATGGTGCTCAGCAGCGCGGTCGCCACGCTGGCGATCAGCCTGGCCGCTCGAGAAGAGAACAACGCGAGTGCGACGGGCGGAGACCAGGAGGTGGGGTTTGCGCTCGAGCGCGACGCCGCCGCCGAGCGGCTGGCAGGCGACGCGCAACTGGGCGCGGCCCACGTCGGGCTGCCGCAGGTGTCGAGTTCAGAATTCGTGCGGCTGTTGTTGGCCGCATCGATCCGGGGTCTGGTTGCGGTGATTCCGCCCGGGCGTCCGATCGGCGAGGTCGTGGCGGAGCTCACTGCCGTGGGAGAGGACCACTGATGGCGCGCGGGTTCCAGGGTGTGATGTTGCGGCGTTTCGGCGCCCGCGACCACACGGCAACGGTCATCGAGACCGTCCGCATCGCTCCGCACTTCGTGCGGGTACGGATGGTGTCGCCGACGTTGTTCGAAGATGCCGAGGCCGAACCCGCGGCATGGCTGCGATTCTGGTTCCCCGATCCGGACGGGTCGGACACCGAGTTCCAGCGTGCTTACACGATCTCCGAAGCAGACACCGCTGCCGGGCGCTTCGCGGTCGACGTGGTGCTGCACGACCTCGCGGGCCCGGCTTCGAATTGGGCGCGCACCGTTGAACCTGGCGCGACGATCGCCGTGATGTCGCTGATGGGCTCGTCACGGTTCGATCCGCCCGAAGACCAGCCGGCCGGCTATCTGATGATCGGTGACTCGGCATCGATCCCGGGGATCAACGGAATCATCGGAATGGTTCCCGACGATGTCCCGATCGAGCTCTACCTCGAGCAACACGACGACAACGACACGTTGATCCCACTCGCGAAACACCCTCGACTGCGGGTGCATTGGGTTGTGCGCCGCGACGAGAACTCGCTGGCCGAGGCGATCGAGAGCCGGGAATGGTCGGATTGGTATGCATGGGCGACGCCCGAGGCCGCGACACTCAAGCACGTCCGGAAGCGGCTGCGCGATGCGTTCGGGTTCCCCAAGTCCGAGGTACACGCGCAGGCGTATTGGAACGCCGGCCGCGAGATGGGTATCAGCCGAGGTGGCGAGCCGGACACCGTCCACAACGTCGCTTCGGTGCCCAATGGCGCTCAGCCAGAAAGTGTTGCGACACAGACAGAACCGGCAGCAGCCGGGCCCGAGGAAGCGCCCGTGCCGTCTTCCCGCGGCAGCTGGCGTGCCCAGGCCGCGGGCCGATTGCTCGCGCCGCAGCGGTCCGCGCTGATCGTCTCCGGTGTGCTGCAGGCCGTGATCACGCTGGTGCAACTGGCGCCGTTCGTCCTACTGGTCGAGCTGGCCCGGCTACTGGTTTCGGGTGCCGCGGCGTCCCGATTGTGGGAGGTCGGAGTCGCTGCCATTTCGCTGCTGGGCTTGGGCACCGTGCTCGGTGCCGCTCTCACGTTATGGCTGCACGTTGTCGACGCGCGGTTCGCAAGCGACTTGCGCTCGCGGCTGTTGGGCAAGATGTCTCGGCTGCCGCTGGGCTGGTTCACCGCGCGGGGGTCGGGCTCGATCAAGCAACTGGTGCAGGACGACACGTTGTCACTGCACTATCTGGTCACCCACGCCATACCGGACGCGGTGACCGCGATCGTCGCGCCGGTGGCGGTACTGGTCTATCTGTTCGTCGTCGACTGGCGAGTGGCGCTCGTCCTGTTCGTGCCCGTCCTGGTCTACTTGGTATTGACCTCGTCCCTCGCGATTCAGTCCGGCCCGCGCATCGCTCAAGCGCAGCGGTGGGCCGAGAGGATGAACGGGGAAGCCGGCGCCTACCTGGACGGCCAGCCGGTGATTCGCGTTTTCGGCGGTGCGGCAGCGTCGAGCTTCCGGCGCCGCTTGGATGAGTACGTCGGATTCCTGATCGCCTGGCAGCGCCCGCTGGCCGGCAAGAAAGCCCTGATGGATCTGGTCACACGCCCAGCCACCTTCCTGTGGCTCATCGCGGCCACCGGCACCTTGCTGGTGGTAACCCACCAGATGGATGCGGTAAATCTGTTGCCGTTCTTGTTGTTGGGCACCACATTCGGTGTCCGATTGCTCGGCATCGCCTACGGGGTAGGCGGTATCCGCGCCGGCATGCTGGCCGCCCGGCGTCTCCAAGTCGCGCTCGACGAGCCCGAACTCACTGTGCGAGAGCAGGAAGCGCCCGATGATTCGTCAGCGACAGTGGTGTTCGACCATGTCAGCTTCGGCTATCACCCCGGCGTTCCGGTGATCCACGACGTGTCGCTGACGCTGCGGCCCGGTACTGTTACCGCGCTCGTCGGCCCGTCCGGATCCGGGAAGTCGACGCTGGCCGCCCTGCTGGCTCGATTCCACGATGTCGACCATGGCGCGATATGCGTTGGGGAACAAGATATTCGGTCGCTGACAGCCGACGAACTATATACGCGAGTCGGTTTCGTGTTGCAAGAAACGCAGCTCGTCCATGGCACCGTCGCGCAGAATATCGCGTTGGCAGTCCCTGATGCCACCGCCGATCAGATCCAGGCCGCGGCCCGCGAGGCACAAATACACGACCGGGTCCTTCGACTGCCGGATGGCTACGACACCATGCTGGGCGCGAGCGCCGCGCTGTCCGGCGGGGAAAGGCAACGCCTGACCATCGCCCGCGCCATTCTCGCCGGCACCCCGGTCCTGATTCTCGACGAGGCCACGGCGTTCGCCGATCCGGAGTCGGAATACCTGGTGCAGCAGGCGCTCAACCGGCTGACCCACGATCGCACCGTGTTGGTGATCGCCCATCGACTGCACACCATCACCCGGGCCGACCAGATCGTGGTGCTCGATCACGGCCGGATTGCCGAACGCGGAACCCACGATGAGTTGCTCGCCGCGGACGGACGCTACCGCCGGCTGTGGGACACCGGCCACGGCGACGCGGTAGCCGTAACTGCTGCTCACGAGGTGGCGCGATGATCCGCACCTGGATAGGGCTTGTGCCGAGCGACCGCCGCGCCAAGATGGTCACCTACACGGTGCTGGCTCTGGTCTCCGTGTTGGTACGGGCGGTGGCCGCCGTGCTGCTGGTCCCGCTGGTTGGCGCGTTGTTCAGTGACTCACCGCAACGCGCGCTGGTCTGGCTGGGCTGGCTCACCGCCGCGACCGTGACCGGGTGGGTGATCGACACCGCGATCGCGCGGATCGGCTTCGATCTGGGTTTCGCCGTGCTCGACCGCACCCAGCATGACGTGGCCGACCGGCTCCCAGGTGTACGGCTGGATTGGTTCACCGCCGAGAACACGGCAACGGCACGGCAGGCGATTGCCGCGACCGGGCCGGAGCTCGTCGGTCTTGTCGTCAACCTGCTGACGCCGCTGATCACCGCGATTCTGCTGCCGGCGGCCATCGCACTGGCCCTGCTGCCGGTCTCCTGGCAGCTCGGCGTGGCCGCGCTGGCCGGCGTGCCGTTGCTGCTGGGGGCGCTATGGGCTTCCGCACGCCTGGCACGTCGCGCTGACGCGGCGGTCGGCGAAGCCAATAGCGCGCTCACCGAGCGGATCATCGAGTTCGCCCGAACCCAGCAGGCATTGCGCGCTGCGCGGCGTGTCGAGCCGGCCCGCAGTCTGGTGGGCTCCGCGCTGGCCGCGCAGCGCAGTGCGACGATGCGGCTGCTCGGCATGCAGATCCCAGGCCAGCTGCTGTTCAGCGTTGCCAGCCAGCTGGCTCTCATCGCGCTGGCGGGCGCCACCACTGCGCTGACCGTGAACGGCACGCTTACCGTGCCGGAGGCCATCGCCCTGATCGTGGTGATTGCCCGCTACCTGGAGCCCTTCACCACCGTCAGCGAGCTGGCGCCGGCCCTGGAAAGCACCCGCGCCACTCTCGAGCGCATCCGCTCCGTGCTGACCGCACCGGTAGTGGTGGCCGGAACCGGCACGCTGCCAGACAGCGCCGCAGCCCCGTGCATCGAATTCGACAACGTCACCTTCAGCTACGACGGCGCAGGCGCGCCGGTGCTCGACGGCGTGAGCTTCTCGTTGCGGCCGGGGAGCACGACGGCGATCGTCGGACCCTCTGGTTCGGGCAAGAGCACCATCTTGGCGCTGATCGCCGGACTGCACGAGCCGACCCGTGGTCGTGTGCTCATCGACGGCGTCGACGCGACGACCCTGGATGCCGAGGCTCGGCGTGCGGCAAGCAGCGTCGTGTTCCAACATCCCTACCTGTTCCACGGGACGATCCGCGAAAACGTGTTCGCCGGCGACCCGGCCGCGGGCGACGATCAGTTTGGGCGGGCGGTTCGGCTGGCGCGGGTCGACGAACTCACCGGCCGACTGCCCGACGGTGCCGACACGATCGTCGGGGAAGCAGGATCGACGCTGTCGGGCGGCGAACGGCAACGGGTCAGTATCGCGCGCGCTCTGCTCAAAGCGGCGCCCGTCCTGCTGGTTGACGAGGCGACCAGCGCTCTCGACACTGAGAACGAGGTCGCGGTCGTCGACGCACTCACCGTCGACCCGCAGTCGCGCACCCAGGTGATCGTCGCCCATCGGTTGGCCAGCATTCGTCACGCCGATCGCGTCCTCTTTCTCGACAACGGCCGGGTGGTCGAGGACGGTTCGGTCGACGAATTACTAACCGCAGGTGGACGTTTCGATGAATTCTGGCGGCAGCAGCACGAGGCCGCCGAGTGGCACATCCTCGCTGGCTAGGTCACGGCGGTTGACCTCAGCCCGTGCCGTATGACTTACAGTTGATCAGTCAGTCCGACCTGGCTGTCCCGGTAGTGGAGGCGTGTTGCTTGTGATTGCCGCTGGATGTGGATCGTAATGAGTGCTGTGATGTCGATTCCCCGGTATCCCGACGACGTCACCCCCGAGTGGCTTTCGGCGGCGCTGCGCGAACGCCACATATCCGTCGAGGTGTCCGACGTCGACGTCGTCGCCATCGGCACCGGGCAGACCGGGGCGACCTTCCGTATCACGCCCAGCTATGCGACCGATCCGGGTGATCTGCCGCAAACCTTCGTGATCAAACTGCCGGCCCAGGACGACACCGTGCGCGACCGCGTCACCATCGGCTACCGCAGCGAATGTACGTTCTACGCCACGGTGGCGGACCGCGTGCGGGTGCCGACGCCGCGGTGCTTCTACTGCGAGATCACCGAGGACGCATCGCAGTACGCACTGTTGCTCGCCGATCAAGCTCCCGCGGTCCAGGGGGATCAGATCGCGGGCTGCGGCGAACAGGAGGCGCGGCTCGCGGTGGTGGCGCTGGCCGGACTACACGGACCTAGCTGGTGTGACCCATTCTGGCTGGATCTACCCGGCCTCGGGTTCCCACGCCCGGATGACGCTTCCGCCAAGGGTCTTGGTGACGTCGCCGTGATGAGTGCCGACATCACCCTGGAGAAGCTCGGTGATCGGATGAGCGCCGAAGACCGCGAGACTTTCTCTGCGGCAATGGGTTTAGTGACCCCATGGCTGTCTGCCGAACGCGACCGGTTCGCCCTGCTGCACGGCGACTATCGCCTCGACAACCTGCTGTTCGATCCAGGCCGCAGCTGGGTGAGCGTCGTTGACTGGCAGACGCTCGGGGTGGGCCTTCCGGCAAGAGATCTGGCGTACTTCACCGCAACCAGCCTGAATTCGCAACTGCGCGCAACCATCGAGAAAGACTTGGTCGACGAATATCACCAAGCGTTACTGGGCTTCGGCGTCACCGGGTACGACCCTGAAACATGTTGGCGCGATTACCGACTCGGGACGATTCAGGCTCTGCTGATCTCGGCTCTGGGGTTTGCCTTCGCCACCGCCACCGAGCGCGGCGACGACATGGTGTTGGCCATGCTTGGCCGCGGCTGTCAGGCGGTCCGTGATCTGGGGACGCTGGACCTGATCGGCTGAGTTATCGGTCGAACCGCCCGGCGAGGTACTCGGCCCGGCAAGCATTGCGGGCCAGTTTGCCGCTGGTGGTGCGGGGGATAGTGCCGGCGGCGACGAGTCGGACGTCGGCCACCCGGATCCGATGCTCGCGCGAGACCGCTGCCCGCACGGCCGCCGCGATGGGACCCGGGTCTGCGCGTCCGACGCCCGCTGCACGTTCGGCGACGACAACGAGCTGTTCGCCGGCGTTGCCGCCCGGAGAGTCCAGGGTGCCGGCGGGAACCGAGAACGCGGCCACGTAGCCGGCGCGGATGGCAGTCGACGCCTGACTGACGGTGGTTTCGATGTCGTGCGGGTAGTGGTTGCGACCGTCGATGATGATGAGGTCCTTGATCCGTCCCGTCAGGTACAGCTCGCCGTCAAGGTAGACGCCGAGATCGCCGGTGGCCAGCCAGTAGCCATTGTCCGGGGTGCCCTCGGCGTGGCTGGCGTACTCGAGCCGGGACTGCAGCTTGTTGCCGAACGTACGTTGCGTTTCCTCGTCGCGTCCGAAGTAGCCGCGGCCGATGTTGTTGCCCTGCAACCAGATTTCCCCGACGGTACCGTCAGGTACCTCGGCACCGTCTGAGCTGGCGATCACTGCCCACACGTTAGGGAATGGCCGGCCGCAGGAGACATAGGCGACCGCACCCGGGGTTTCCGGCGCGACGACCACCGCGCGCCCGGCGGCCACCTGAACGCGGTCGAGGAATACACCCCTGGCCCCGGCATCCGGGGGGGTGGTGGCAACCCCCAGCGTCGCTTCCGCCATCCCGTAGGACGGCTTGATCGCCGTCGCGGGCAGACCATACGGAGCGAATGCCTTGGTGAACTTCTCGATGGCCGACATCGTCACCGGTTCGGAGCCGTTGAGCAGGCTGACAACGTTGCTCAGGTCAACGGTGTCGCCCTGCGGGGGCAGCCCCCGCTCGGCCGTCAACTCGTAGGCGAAGTTGGGCGCGGGTGAAAACGTCCGGCCGCCGGCCGCTTCCGCGCTGAGCTGTTTGATCCATCGGTAAGGCCGACGAAGGAATGCCATGGGATCCAGCAGCGTGAGGTATCCACCGCCCAACGCCGGGAACATGATCATCAGCAATCCCATATCGTGATAGAGCGGCAGCCAGCTCACGCTGCGGATTCCCCGGTCCACCCCGGCACCCAGGGTCATCTGCACTACGTTGGTGCACACGGCACGATGCGTGATCTCCACGCCGGCCGGTGTGCGCGTTGAGCCTGACGTGTACTGCAGATAGGCGACATCGTCGCTGCTGGTCGTCGGGTCGGCGAACATCGAAGTTAGCGTCGCCGGGATTGCGTCGACCGCGATCAGTCGCGGCCGGCCGGCCACCGGGTGTGTCCGCATAAATCCGCGCACCGACTCGGCCGCCGCGGTGGTGGTCAACACCACGGTGGGCCTGGCGTCGGCCAGCACCGCCGTCAACCGCTCGGCGTGCCCGGACAGGGTTGGCGCAAACAGTGGGACCGCAATGTTGCCTGCATGGACGGCGCCGAAGAAGGCCGCCACATACTCGATACCCTGTGGCGCCACGATCGCCACCCGATCTCCCGGTTTGGTGACTTGCTGGAGGCGGGCACCGATCGCACGGACCTGCGACCACAGCGCATTCCAGCTGAGCTCATTGACGCGGCCGTCCGGGTCTTTTGCATAGTCGATGAACCGGTAGGACGGACGGTCGCCGTACGCGGCCCGGTTTTGATCGAGGAACGAGGTCAGCCTGAGGCCGTCTGGCAACACGATCGTGCCATCGGCACGAACGTAATCACCTATATCGGCCACGGCGGGCTTGGCAACACTAATTGACAGGCAATCCGCACCCATGCACAGAGAATAAAAGCGGTGGCAAACATCCGGCGCTCTCTGCCGATGTGACGCCTATCACAATTCATCTATAGTGTGATATACATCACGTCTACTCGGAAATGATCAGCTGAACTAGATGCGGAAGAGGACGAACCGCTCGCCTGCGGATGCACGGGACTTGTTGTTGGGATAACGACTAAAGTCGCTGGTCATCGATATTGGGTGGAGCCCTGGTCGACCGGGATCTGGGCGGCTGTGACGTTGCGCGATTCGTCGCTGGCCGGCCAGCACACCGCGTCGGCGATCTCTTCGGGCTCGGCAAACCAATTGGGCAAAAACGGTGTGAGCGTGTTGGCCAACTGCGGGTTTGTTTCCATGACTGTTCCTCGTTTCGTCATCGCTGTGCAGCCCTGACCAGGTTCGACCCGATGATCAGGCGCTGAATCTCGCTGGTGCCCTCGTACAGCCGCAGCAGGCGAACGTCGCGGTAGATGCGTTCGACCGGAACCCCATGCATATAGCCGCTGCCACCATGAATCTGGACCGCGAGATCGGCTACCTTGCCGGCCATCTCGGTGCAGAAGAGCTTCGCGGCCGACGGCGCGACCCGGCGATCTTCGTTGGTGACCCACAGGCGTGCGGCGTCGCGGACCAGGGCGCGACCCGCCAGCACCCCGGTCTGCTGGTCGGCGAGCATCGCCTGCACCAACTGGAAGCTCCCGATCGGCGTACCGCCCTGGGTTGCGGTGGTGGCATATGCCACGGATTCATCGAGTGCGCGCCCCGCTGCGCCCACCGCCAGCGCCGCGATATGGACTCGTCCGCGCGCCAAAGACGTCATCGCTGCCCGATAGCCGACGTCCACGCTGCCGCCGACCAGCGCACCGGTTTCGACCCGGACGTCGGTGAAGCTGACATCAGCGGTCCACGCACCCTCCTGGCCCATCTTGGCGTCCTTGGCGCCGACCTCGACACCTGCTGCGTCCGCGGGGACCAGGAACACGGCGATCCCGGGGCCGTCGTCGTCAGCGGGCCGGGTGCGCGCGAACACCACGAACAAATCGGCGACGGGCGCGTTGGTGATGAAGCGCTTCTGTCCCGAGATCACCCAATCGTCTTTGTCGAGAACGGCTTTGGTCCGCAAGCCCGCCGGGTTCGATCCGGCGCCCGGCTCGGTCAGCGCGAAGGAGGCGACGACATCGCCCGACGCGATACGCTCCAACCAGCGCGCCTTCTGCTCGTCGGTGCCGAACCCGACCAGGACCTGTCCGGCGATGCCGTTGTTGGTGCCGAACATCGAACGCAGTGCCAGGGATGTGTAGCCCAACTCCATCGCCAGCTCGACATCTTGCATGAGGTTCAGGCCAAGGCCGCCCCACTCCTGGGGAATCGCGTAGCCGAACAAACCCATTTTCTTGGCTTGCTCGCGAAGGTCATCAGGTACCCGATCGTCATCGAGGATCTCCTGCTCGCGGGGGACTACGGCGGTGCGGACGAAGTGACGAGTCTGGGCCAGGATCTCTTGGAAATCTTCGTCAGAGACCTCGGCGACTTCAGCAGTGCTCATCGGCAGACACTCCTCGTTGGCATCCTCGTTCGGCAACCCGCGCTCAACCCTCATCGTGGGTGAGGCATCGCAACAGTCCTGAGTGGGGTACCCCGGCTTCGAGCTGGATCCTATATGAAATATGATATTTGAACGATAGGTACCCCAGGCGGACAAGATAAGGATGCGTGATCCAGGTGTCGTTGCTGAGCGGTCAGACTGCGGTGATCACAGGCGGGGCGCAGGGCCTGGGTTTCGCCATTGCGGAACGATTCGTCGCCCAAGGCGCGCGGGTTGTGCTTGGTGACGTGAATCTCGAGGCGACCGAGGTCGCGGCCAAGCAGTTGGGCGGCAGCGATGTCGCTTTGGCGGTGCAGTGCGACGTCACTCAATCCGCCGATGTCGACACCCTCGTCCGGACCGCCGTCGAACACTTCGGCGGTCTGGACATCATGGTCAACAATGCGGGGATCACCCGTGACGCGACCATGCGCAAAATGAGCGAAGAAGAGTTCGATCAGGTCATCGCGGTGCATTTGAAGGGGACGTGGAACGGCATCCGGACGGCGGCGGCCATCATGCGGGAAAACAAACGTGGCGCGATCGTGAACATGTCATCGTTATCGGGCAAGGTCGGTCTGGTCGGCCAGACCAACTACTCGGCGGCCAAGGCCGGCATCGTGGGGATGACCAAGGCGGCCGCCAAAGAACTCGCCCACCTCGGCGTCCGGGTCAACGCGATTGCTCCCGGGCTGATCCGGTCGGCGATGACAGAAGCTATGCCGCAACGCATCTGGGACCAGAAGGTGGCTGAGGTTCCGATGGGCCGGGCCGGTGAACCCGGCGAGGTTGCCAATGTCGCGTTGTTTCTTGCCTCGGATTTGTCCTCGTATATGACGGGCACGGTCCTGGAGGTCACCGGCGGGCGGTTCATGTGAAGGGGATTGAAATGCGTCAAGCCGTCATTTGTGAGCCCGTCCGGACGCCGATCGGCCGGTACGGCGGAATGTTCAAGTCGCAGAGCGCGGTTGACCTGGGAGTCACCGCGCTCAAAGGGTTGCTCGAGCGAACCGGTCTAGCGCCCGAGGCAGTGCAAGACGTCATTCTCGGTCACTGCTATCCCAACAGCGAAGCGCCGGCGATCGGGCGCGTGGTGGCCTTGGATTCCGGCCTACCGGTGACGGTGCCCGGTATGCAGGTCGATCGCCGCTGCGGGTCGGGCCTGCAGGCGGTAATCCAAGCATGCCTGCAGGTCGGCAATGGCGACCATGATCTCGTGATCGCCGGCGGCTGCGAAAGCATGAGCAACGTCGCCTTCTATTCGACCGATATGCGTTGGGGCGGTGCCCGGGGGGGTGTGCGGGTGCACGACGCACTGGCGCGGGGACGCAGCACCGCGGGCGGACGAGACTATCCGGTGCCGGGCGGGATGCTCGAGACCGCCGAGAACTTGCGTCGCCAATACGGCATTTCACGTCTCGAGCAAGACGAGCTCGCGGTGCGGTCGCACCAGCGTGCGGTGGCCGCGCAAAAGGACGGCATCCTGGCCGACGAGATCATTGCGGTTCGGGTAGGCACCCGGCACGGTGAAGACGTGGTCGATACCGACGAGCATCCGCGCGCCGACACGTCGGTGGAATCGTTGAGCAAGCTCAAACCCGTTCTGCTGGCTGATGATCCGGAGGCGACGGTTACGGCCGGAAACGCCAGCGGGCAAAACGACGCGGCGTCCATGTGCGTGGTGACCACACCCGAGAAGGCGGCCGAATACGGCCTGACGCCGTTGGTCCGCATGGTGTCGTGGGGGCTGGCAGGCGTGGCACCCAACATCATGGGCATCGGTCCGGTGCCCGCGACCGAGGTCGCGCTCGCCAAGGCGGGCTTGCGGCTGAGCGACATCGACCTCATCGAACTCAACGAAGCTTTCGCCGCGCAAGCGCTTGCGGTAATGCGGGAATGGAAGTTCGGCGTCGGCGACCATGATCGAACCAACGTGCACGGCTCAGGAATCTCGCTGGGGCATCCGGTCGGAGCGACCGGCGGCAGGATGCTGGCCACCTTGGCCCGCGAACTCAATCGCCGCGAGGCGCGGTACGGATTGGAGACCATGTGCATCGGGGGCGGCCAGGGGCTGGCCGCTGTCTTTGAACGAGTCGCGTCGACATGACCAGCCCCACCGACGCGTTGCCGCTGACCGGCCTCACCGTTGTCGAGGTATCCAGCTTCGTCGCCGCACCGCTGTGCGGCATGACATTGGGCCAGCTCGGTGCGCAGGTGATCCGTATCGATCCGATCGGCGGCGCCTCGGACGTCCAGCGATGGCCGCTGGCCGTAGACGGCACGTCGATTTACTGGACCGGACTGAACAAGGGAAAGCGTTCGGCCACAATCGATCTGCGCTCTTCCGAAGGCCAACAGCTGATCCAGCAACTGATTGTCGAGGGCGACGGCATCGTGGTTACCAACGCTGCAGGCCTGTCCTGGCTGAGTCATGATCGCCTGGCCGCCAAGCGTTCCGACGTCATCCACGTTCAACTGCTTGGGCGTGGCGACGGCTCCACCGGGGTGGATTACACCGTGAATGCCGCCATCGGATTCCCACTTGTCACGGGTCCGGCCAATCATGCCGGTCCGATCAACCACGTGTTGCCGGCCTGGGACGTGTGCTGCGGACTTTATGCCGCACTGTCCGTCGTCACCGCCGTCCGCCGCCGCGACCAATCCGGGGTGGGTGCGCGCATCAGCCTGGCGCTGGAGGATGTCGCACTGGCCACCGCGGGAAATCTGGGGCTGTTGACCGAGCCTCAGGTGACTGGAACGCAACGCCAGCGGCTGGGTAACGCTATCTACGGTCAGTACGGACAGGATTTCACCAGTCGTGACGGGGTCATGTTCATGGTTGTCACGTTAACCCGGAGGCACTTTCGAGACCTGGTCCAGGCGACCGGCACCGGGGCCGCGGTGTCGGCCCTCGCGGAGGCGCTGGGCGTCGACTTCGACGCCGAAGGCGATCGCTACCCCGATCACACGGCCCAGAAGATCAGTGCGGCGTTGTCGGATACCACCGTGCTCTTTGAGCAGTACCGCACCTTCGCGCAGGTCGCGGCGGACCCGAGGGTGACGGCAAATCCACTCTTTTCCCCGTTGCACCAACCGGGTGTCGGAGACTATCTCGCGCCTGGCCTGCCAGCCGCATTCGACGGCACCTATCTCGCCAGCGCACCCGCACCCGCCCTCGGACAAGACACCGCCGACGTACTCGCGCAGTACTTGGGATTGACGACCACCGATATCGAGCGCTTGACGAGCGCGAAAACGATCGCCGGTTGAGTCGGCGGAAGAAGCGAAGGGACAACAGCGCATGACCAAGCTCGCTCAAACGCTCGGCCTCACCGAATTTCAGACTGAGATCATTTCCACAGTAAGGCAATTCGTCGAGAAGGAAGTCATCCCGAACGCGGCGGCGCTCGAACGCGGCGACGCTTACCCACAGGAAATCGTCGATCAGATGCGGGACATGGGCTTGTTCGGTCTGATGATTCCGCAGGAGTATGGCGGGCTGGGGGAGTCGCTGCTGACCTACGCGCTGTGCGTCGAGGAGCTGGCGCGGGGTTGGATGAGTGTGTCCGGGGTGCTCAACACGCACTTCATCGTGGCCTACATGCTGCGCCAACACGGCACCGACGCGCAGCAGGAGCGCTTCCTGCCACGCATGGCGACCGGCGAGTCCCGCGGTGCGTTTTCGATGTCGGAACCAGAGTTGGGCTCTGATGTCGCCGCGATCCGTACTCGCGCCAAACGCAGTCCCGATGGCGACTACACCATCAATGGGCAGAAGATGTGGTTGACCAACGGTGGCAGTTCGACGCTGATAGCCGTACTGGTGCGTACTGACGAAGGGGCGGACAAGCCGCACCGCAACCTGACCGCGTTCCTTGTCGAGAAGCCGACAGGTTTCGGTGAAGTGTTGCCCGGCTTGGTGATTCCCGGCAAGATCGACAAACTCGGCTACAAGGGCATCGACACCACCGAACTCATCTTCGACGGCTATCGAGCAAGCGCCGACGACGTTCTCGGCGGTGCCCCGGGGCAGGGCTTCTTCCAGATGATGGACGGCATCGAAGTGGGCCGCGTCAACGTGTCGGCCCGAGCTTGTGGTGTGGGCATTCGTGCCTTCGAGCTGGCGGTGCGCTATGCACAGCAGCGGCACACTTTCGGTAAGCCGATCGCCGAGCACCAGGCGATCGCCTTCCAGCTCGCCGAGATGGCCACCAAAGTCGAAGCAGCACATCTGATGATGGTCAACGCGGCGCGGCTGAAAGACTCAGGGGAGCGCAACGATGTCGCCGCCGGAATGGCCAAATACCTTGCCAGCGAATTCTGTTCCGAGGTCACTCAGCAGAGCTTCCGGATCCATGGCGGCTACGGCTACTCCAAGGAATATGAGATCGAGCGACTCATGCGCGATGCGCCGTTCCTGCTCATCGGCGAAGGAACCAGCGAAATCCAGAAGTCCATCATCAGCAAGCGGTTACTCGCCGAGTACCAGGTGTGACGTCATGACTGCCCCGGATTTCGCTGCACGGCCTCAACTTTCCGATGATGTCGCGCGCTTCATCCGCAAACGGGTTTTCGATGGCAGCTACGCGGCGGGGTCCTTCATTCGATTGGACCAATTGGCCGTGGAATTGGGGATCAGCGTCACACCGGTGCGTGAAGCGCTGTTCGCCCTGCGCGCCGAAGGGTTGATCGACCAACAGCCTCGCCGCGGCTTCGTAGTGTTGCCGGTAACCGGGCGAGACGTCGCCGACGTCGCGAACGTGCAAGCTCACGTCGGCGGGGAGCTGGCTGCGCGGGCCGCGATCAACATCACCGACGACCAACTGCGCGAACTGAAGGAAATTCAGGCGCAGCTGGAGGACGCCTATGCCGGTGATGACGACGAGCGGACGGTTCGTCTCAACCACGAGTTTCACCGGGCCATCAACGTTGCCGCCGACTCGCCGAAGCTTGCCCAGCTGATGTCGCAGATTACCCGCTACGCGCCCGAATCGGTGTTCCCGACCATCGAAGGCTGGCCCGGCCAGTCGATAGTGGACCATCGGCGGGTGTTGTCCGCGCTCGAATCCCACGACGGCAGCCTGGCCCGCGCCGCGATGTCGGAACACCTTGCGGCGGGCGCCGTTCCGCTGATCGAGCACCTCGTCTCCCGGGGCGTCGTTTCCGACGCCCCGGGTCCGGCATCCCGCTAGCCGGCGCGGCCCCATGCCGATTGCGGTATCTCGGGCCCGGGCATACGCTGCCACGTAGCCGGGCAAACATACTGGGAGGGCACATGCCGCTGGCGCTCGTGCCTCGTGCAACGGCCATTTTCGTAGCCTGTGTGGTCGCGATCGCGTTGGCGCCGCCGGCCGTTGCCGATCCGATGGACCCGATCCCCGGGAACGGCGTCTTTGTCGTCGGGCCTGATGTTGCGCCGGGCCTTTACCGAACGGCCGGTTCGGCGTCGACGTTCGGGGTTTGGATAAACAATGTGCCGACCCAGGACTCGATGTGCTCATGGTTTACCTACAGCACGCCTGATGCGAACAAGGACCACGTAGTCCAGACGAATATGTCGGTCGGTCCGATGTACGCGAATATCAACACGACGATCAAGGCCTTCGAGTCGCAGAACTGTCAACCCTGGACGCGGGTCCCCTAGGGCTGGCCCGCGGACCTTGAAAGCGCTCAGCAGCTTGCGCTCGGAACTCCGCAGCTCACTCCCAGCCCGCCTCGAGCGGGTTGGACAGGTATCCGACGCCGGTAACCCCGACCGTAACGGTGTCGCCGGGATGCATGAACTCCTGCGGAGTGCGGCCCATCCCGGTCCCACCGCAGGTGCCGCTGCTCATCAGGTCGCCGGGTTGCAGAGTGACCGTCTGGGTCAGGAACTCCAGAAGCGTTGGAATAGAATGGATCATGGTGTCGGTCGTGGTGCGCTGCTTGTACACGCCGTTGACCCGGGTGGAAATCGCCAGCGGGTTGCTGTTGGGGTCGGGTACCTCGTCGGCGGTGACGATGTGCGGGCCCACTGGGCAGAACGTGTCGGGACACTAGCACAGTGTGATCTGCAGTGGCTCGCGGTCCATCACGTCGCGCGCACTGACGTCGTTGATCATCGTGTAGCCGAAGATGTATTCATGAGCGCGCTCAGCGGGCACCCGCTAAGCCGGTCGAGATTCGGGAACCGCTGGCGCGCGTCAACGCGCTGCAGCCGCCTTGGCCCGTCCTCGCTGGACGGGTGACTTGGCCGTCTTGCGCGGCCGGGATGGCGCCGACTTGGCGGCTTTGGATCCTTCATCGATCAACCGGCTGGCGTGGTCGAGGATGCAGTTGAGGCCGTATTCGAAGTTGGTTTCATCCGGCGCCCCTATCCGGTGCCCCTTACCGGTCACTTGGGCGATCAGCGGAGTAGTTTCCGGATCGATGGCCACGGCGTCCTCGATTGCGCGCCGCCCACTGTCCGCCGACTGGTTCTTTTCGTAAAGCCGATGCAGCACCACTGAACCGCGGACGTGAACCGACATCGCAGAGTAGGTGTCGAAGGCGTCCTCGGGCGATAGGCCGGCCTCCACCAGATTGGCGATCGCCCGCTCCATCTCCTGCGCGCCCATTCGTGCCGCTTTAGGACTGAGCGCCGCCCGAATCAAAATCAGATCGCACAGAATTGGGTTGCCCATGAACGTCTTACGCATTGAGCGTGCATGGTTGCGCATCGTCTCGCGCCAGTCGCTGGCTTCCACGTACGGGGTGGCGAACACGTACTTGCTCAGGGCGCGGTCGGTCATCGCGTTGAGCAGATCGTCCTTCTTACGGAAGTACCAGTAGATGCTGGTGACGCCGACGCCGAGGTGTTTGCCGAGCAGGGGCATGCTCAGGTTGTCGATCGAAACCTGCTCTGCGAGTTCGAATGCGCCGCTGATGATGTCATCGGGATTGATGGATCCGCGTTCGCGCCGCTGCCGCTTGTCTGCAGTTGCATGCTTTGCCACTACGGGCACCTCCATCAACATCTGTCCTAGTCAGGCGATCTGAAGCCGTGTCACCGATTGAAGCTACCGGCAGTTCCACTCTGACCTGCGTGTATGTAAGGCGTGTCGCCCTTCGGCTACGACCGTCAACCCTACCGGGCGGGGTTGCTCCGGTCTTGTCTACGTCTTCTCTTCACCTTCTCCAAGGACGGCCTTCATGCGGTTTTCCATCTGCTACTGTAATACCTATCGTAGGCTTTTTGGTAATACAGCTGAGCGGGCGAAGATGACCGAGCTGAAGCCATGGATCTAGGGCTGGCGGACGCCACAGCGGCGGTGGTTGGTGGCAGCGGTGGCATGGGTTTGGCCACGGCCCGTTGCCTTGCCGAAGACGGCGCCCGAGTGGCGGTGATCGGCCGCACCAAGGCGACGCTGGACAACGCGGTGACAGATTTGACGGATCGCGGTAGTACGGATGCCCTCGGGCTCGTTGCCGACATCGGAGACACAGCACAGGTCGAGAAGGTCTTCGCCGAGTTGAGCGAGCGCTGGGATGGCGAACTCAATGTGCTCATCAACACAGTCGGGCCCGGCGCGCCGGGCCTCTTCGAGGACCTGACCGACGAACAGTGGCGCCAATCTGTTGAAGACGGCGTGCTGGGGATGGTGCGCTGCGTCCGTTCGGCACTTCCACTGCTGCGCAAGGCGCAATGGGCGCGGATAGTCAACTTTTCGGCGCACTCGACTCAACGACAAAGCGTCATGCTGCCGGCCTACACGGCGGCTAAGTCGATGCTGACCAGCGTCTCGAAAAACTTGTCTTTGCAGCTGGCCAAGGACGAGATCCTGGTCAACGTCGTGTCGCCGGGCAGCATCGCGTCCGAGTCCCTGGTCGGCTGGGCGAAGTCGGTCGGTGTCGACGGCAGCGACCCCTATCGCCTGATGGACGCCATCGGCGAGCATTTCGGTCATCCGGCGCAAATGCCGCGGGCAGGCCTGCCAGAGGAGATCGGGCCTGTTGTCGCGTTTCTGGCGTCGCGGCGCAACTCCTACATGACCGGAGCCAACATCAATGTCGACGGTGGTTCGGACTTCACCTGAGACATCAAAAACGATTGGCCAACAGAAGGAG
>JBEKNM010000032.1:0-16084 GCA_049522835.1 Mycobacterium sp. | reverse complement strand
CCGACCGGCTGACCGGCACCGTGTGCCTGGGCCCGCTGAAGGACCGAAGTCAGGTCCGCGGGGTGTACAGCTACTCGACGCGAGACCGGATCCCGAATACCTCGGCGGCCTATCCGGCGGCGTTTCCGGTCGGGCTGATGCCGACAAACGCGAACGACACCGGCATGGTGGTCAAGGCCACCAGCCTGTCGGCCTGGCGCGCTGACGGGACCCCAGTGACCAAGGCGCAGCTTGGTGACCCGGGGGCATTCACCGGCAATGGCTACATGCTGCTGGGGCTGGAAGCCGATGCCATCGCGGCCCGGTATCGCGACGACTCCGCCAGCCGTGGCGGCCCGATGATGCTGCTCGCCTCGCCGACTCTTCCCGGCCGGGGATTGGGCCCGGCCTGCGCGGTGTACGGTGCGTCGGTGCTGATCCTGCCCGACGCGTCGTTGGACGCGGTGCACGTCGACGCGTCGTTGTGCACCCAAGGCGAAATCAACGAGGCGTTGCTGTACGCGACGGTAGCGATCGTCGGCACCCACGCCGGTGTGTGGACACAGCGATGAGCGAACCTGGGCCCACCGAATGGGGAATACCGGCCGCCGGCGTCGGACCCTGGGTGGGGGACCTCCCCGATGAGCCCCGGTATGACCCAGTCTTGTTGCGCGACGGCGACACTCGCAATGTCGTTGACGCCTACCGGTACTGGACCCGGGAAGCGATCATCGCCGACATCGATACCCGCAGGCACCCGCTGCACATTGCGATCGAGAACTTCGGCCACGACGCCAACATCGGCTCGGTGGTGCGCACCGCCAACGCCTTCGCGGTGCACACCGTGCACATCGTCGGGCGGCGTCGCTGGAATCGCCGCGGCGCCATGGTGACTGACCGCTATCAGCGGTTATGTCATCACGACAGCGCGGCCGAACTGCTGGACTTCGCGGCGGGTGCCGGTCTGACGGTGGTCGCAGTGGACAACGTGCCGGGGGCGGCGCGACTGGAACAGACAGCGCTGCCGCGTGAGTGTCTATTGGTGTTCGGCCAGGAAGGTCCGGGCATCACCGACGACACCCGGGTGGGTGCAGCGATCACGGTGTCGATCGCCCAGTTCGGCTCGACGCGCAGCATCAACGCCGGGGTTGCCGCGGGGATCGCGATGCATGCCTGGATCAGGCAGCACGGGGACATGGGCCGCGCATGGTAGCCGTTTAGCTCCAGAGCGTGACGTGCACCTTCGGGCGGAACCTCGTCACCCCGACGCCAGACCCGCGGATCATCGCCTGGATGCATCTCGGCGTGGTGATGAAGCGGACCAGTTCGGACACCGCGGGTTGGCGCGCCGACGGTGCCAGCGTCGCCGCGCACCACTCGCCCGGTCTGTCCAGCCCGGGACCGGTCACGTGGGCCAACCGTCTGGCGGCAAGGTCCTTGGCGACCGTGAAGCCGATGGTCAGCGTGGCACCGCCGGCGTGCATAACCTCCTCGAGCGCGGCGGCGTCGCTCTGAAAGATTCGTTGTTGCGACTCCGGAATTGCCAAGCCGCGCAGCATGGTTGCGACCTCGCCGTCCACGCTGCCTGCCGACGGGCCGAGCATCCACTGTTGTTGGCGCAACAGCGCGGGCGGCGGAACGCCCACGGCCAGTGGACTGTTCGGCGCGACGACGGTGATGATCTGATATTTCAGGAAGGGCCGCACGAAGATCGAGTCGTCGGAACCGATCGAACCTGCACTGGCCGGGCCGATCGCGATGTCCACGGCGCGCGAGCAGATCAGCTCGCGGAAGCGGCTCGTCGGGTGCACGCTCAGCTCGACGGACAAGTCGTCGGCCCGCGACGAGAAGAGCTCGATCAGCCCAGGCGCTGCGTGTTCGGCGAAGGCGCTGGACGCCGCGATGCGCAGCAGCCGGCGCCCGTGAGCGGCCTCGGTGACCTCGATCGCGGTTTGTTCTTGCAGACCCAGGATCTCGATCGCCCGGCTGGCCAACCGGAGTCCGCCGGGCGTGAACGCCAGCCCGGCACCCGTCCTGGTGAACAACGGGTCGTCGAGTTCCTTGCGCAGCGCCGCGACATGCATCGAGACTCCGGCATCAGAAACGCCCAGTTCCGTGGCCGCCGCGCGCACCGAACCCAAGCGCACCACAGCCGAATAGGCCCGAAGTTGCGCTGGAGTCATGGACTGAGCCTACGTTGGGAGGCATGCGTGACGTGCTTGCCGAGCTGATGTCGATCTGGCGTGCCGGTGAGACCGCGGGGCTCGGGACGGTGGTGCGAACATTCCGGTCGGCGCCGCGGCCGGCTGGAGCCTCGATGGTGGTGGCGCCCGATGGTTCGGTGAGCGGGTCGGTGTCGGGTGGTTGCGTAGAGGGCGCCGTTTATGAACTGGCCACCGAGGTGGCGCAAACCGGGACACCACGTCTGGAACGCTATGGGATCAGCGACGGCGATGCGTTCGCGGTCGGCCTGACATGTGGCGGCATCATCGACGTCTTCATCGAGTCCGTGTCGCACGCGACGTTTCCCGAACTTGACGGGGTAGCCGACGACGTCGGCGAACACCGGCCGGTCGCGATCGCTACCGTCATCGCCCACCCGGACGCGCGGCAGGTCGGCCGCAGGCTCGTCATCCGGCCCGACGCGGTGACCGGATCGCTGGGTTCGGTGCGTGCCGACACCGCGGTCACCGACGACGCGCGCGGATTGCTCGCGCTGGGTCGCAGCGAGGTCCGCAAATATGGGCCCGACGGGCAGCGGCTAGGCGAAGGCGTGGAGGTCTTCGTGTCCAGCTACGCGCCGCGGCCGCGGATGCTGGTGTTCGGCGCGATCGACTTCGCCGCCGCGCTGGCGCAGCAGGGATCGTTCCTCGGCTACCGGGTCACGGTCTGCGACGCCCGCCCGGTGTTCGCCACGCCGGCACGTTTTCCGGCGGCCGAACACGTCGTCGTCGACTGGCCCCACCGTTACCTCGCCGCCCAGGAGAAAGCGGGAGCCATCGACGAGCGCACGGCGATCTGCGTACTCACCCACGACCCGAAGTTCGACGTCCCGGTGCTCGAAGTGGCGCTGCGGCTGCCCGACGTCGCATATGTGGGGGCGATGGGATCGCGCCGAACCCATGACGACCGGATGCAGCGGCTGCGCGCGGCCGGGCTGACCGATGCCGAGCTGAGCCGGTTGTCCAGCCCCATCGGCCTGGACCTCGGGGCCCGTACCCCGGAGGAGACCGCGGTGTCGATCGCGGCCGACATCATCGCCCGGCGTTGGGGCGGCGGGGGCCGGCGGCTGGCCGAAATCGTGGGGCGAATTCACCGTGACGCGCAGGTCGAGGGCGAGTTAAAGGATTCCTTAAGTCGGCATTGACGTCCACCGCTCCGGCGCTGACACTTGGGTACCATTCCTAAGTGAGGTGGGTCACATGCAAGTACCCGGGCCCTTTGAATACGAACGCGCGACCAGCGTCGACCACGCAATCGGATTACTGGATCGGTTGGGGGAGGGGGCGCGGGTGGTCGCCGGCGGGCACAGCCTGCTGCCGATGATGAAGCTGCGCATCGCCAACCCCGAGTACCTGATCGATATCAACGACCTGGCGCTCGAGCTCGGATACGTGATCAACGATCCGACCCTGACTCGCATCGGGGCCATGACCCGGCACCGCGAGATCCTGGAGTCGGAAACGTTGGCCGCCATATTTCCGATCTTCCGCGATGCCGAACGGGTGATCGCCGACCCGGTGGTCCGCAATCGCGGCACCCTCGGCGGTTCACTGTGCCAGGCGGATCCGGCCGAGGACCTGTCGACCGTCTGCGAGGCGCTGGACGCGGTGTGCCTGGTGCGCGGACCGTCGGGTGAACGCGAGATACCGATCGACGAGTTCGTGCTGGGCCCATACGAGACGGCGGTCGCCCCCAACGAGATCCTGATCGAGGTCCGGATCCCGGTGCGGCACAACACGTCCAGTGCTTACGCGAAAGTAGAACGCCGCGTTGGCGATTGGGCCGTCGCGGCGGCCGGCGCGGCGATCACGCTCGACGGAGGCGCAATCGCCGCCGCCCGGGTGGGACTGACCGCGGTCAATCCCGACGCTGCGGCATTGGCGGAGCTGTCGGCGGCTCTGGTCGGCGAGCCCGCTACCGAGGAGGTTTTCGCCGAGGCCGGTCGCTTGGCCGCGCAAGCCTGCGACCCGGTGACCGACCCTCGCGGCAGCGCCGAGTACAAGCGGCACCTGGCCTCCGAATTGACCATCCGCACCTTGCGCACCGCCGCCGAACGGGTACGCAGTGCGGCTGCGTCGGAAGGAAGTTAAACCATGCAGGTGAACATGACCGTCAACGGCGAACAAGTCACCGCCGACGTCGAACCGCGGATGCTGCTGGTGCATTTCCTGCGTGATCAGCTGCGGCTCACCGGAACTCACTGGGGTTGTGATACCAGTAACTGCGGCACATGCGTGGTCGATGTGGACGGTGTGCCGGTGAAGTCCTGCACGATACTTGCGGTGATGGCATCCGGCCACAGCGTCCGGACCGTAGAAGGCCTGGCGGTGAACGGCCAGCTCGACCCGGTCCAGGAAGGGTTCATGCAGTGCCACGGGCTGCAATGCGGCTTCTGCACACCGGGAATGATGATCACCGCCCGTGCCCTGCTGGACCGCGACCCGGACCCGGACGAGGAGACCATCCGGGAGGCGATCTCCGGGCAGATCTGCCGGTGCACCGGCTACACCACGATCGTGCGCTCCATCCAATGGGCGGCGCGCAACGCAACAGAGGCGGCTACTTCATGACCACCATCGAATCTCGTCCGCCCTCCCCGGAAGACACAGCCGACAACGATCAAAAGCCGTGCGGCTACGGCCGGATGATGCGTAAAGAGGATCCCCGATTCATCCGGGGCCGCGGCAACTACGTGGACGACGTCGCACTGCCGGGCATGCTGCACCTGGCGATCCTGCGCTCGCCGTATGCGCACGCCCGCATCGTCAGCATCGATGTGACTGCAGCCCTTGCACATCCGAAAGTCAAAGCGGTGGTGACCGGCGCCGACCTGGCCGAGAAGGGTCTGGCCTGGATGCCGACGCTGTCCAACGACGTGCAGGCCGTGCTGGCCACCGACAAGGTGCGCTTCCAGGGCCAGGAGGTGGCGTTCGTCGTTGCCGAGGACCGGTACTCGGCCCGCGACGCGCTGGAATTGATTGACGTCGAGTACGACCCGCTGGACCCGGTCGTGGATGTGCGCAAGGCGCTTGATCCTTCGACGCCGGTGATCCGCACCGACCTCGAGGGCAAGACCGACAACCACTGCTTCGACTGGGAGACGGGCGACGCGGCCGCCACCGAAGCGGCGTTCGCGAAGGCCGACGTGGTTGTCAAGCAGGAGATCGTCTACCCCCGGGTGCATCCGGCGCCGATGGAAACCTGTGGCGCGGTGGCCGATCTGGACCCGGTGACGGGAAAGCTGACGCTATGGTCCACCAGCCAGGCGCCACACGCCCACCGCACGCTGTACGCGTTGGTCGCCGGCCTGCCCGAACACAAGATCCAGGTGATCTCACCCGACATCGGCGGCGGCTTCGGCAACAAGGTGCCGATCTATCCCGGTTATGTGTGCGCGATCGTCGGCTCGCTGGTGCTGGGCAAGCCGGTGAAATGGATGGAGGACCGCAGCGAGAACCTGACCTCCACCGGCTTCGCGCGCGACTACATCATGGTCGGTGAGATCGCCGCCACCAAAGAGGGCAAGATCCTGGCGATCCGGAGCAATGTGCTGGCCGACCACGGCGCGTTCAACGGCACAGCGGCACCGGTGAAATACCCGGCGGGTTTCTTCGGGGTGTTCACCGGCAGCTACGACATCGAGGCCGCTTATTGCCACATGACCGCGGTGTACACCAACAAGGCGCCCGGCGGGGTGGCTTACGCATGTTCGTTCCGGATCACCGAGGCCGTGTACTTCGTGGAGCGGCTGGTGGACTGCCTGGCCTTCGACCTGAAAATGGACCCGGCCGAGCTGCGGCTGCGAAATCTGTTGCGGCCCGAGCAATTTCCGTACAAGAGCAAGACCGGCTGGCTCTATGACTCGGGTGACTACGAGACCACTATGCGGCTGGCCATGGACATGATCGGCTACGACGCGCTGCGGGCCGAGCAGAAGGAGAAACGCGAGCGCGGAGAGCTGATGGGTATCGGCATGTCCTTCTTCACCGAGGCCGTCGGCGCCGGCCCGCGCAAGGACATGGACATTCTCGGGCTCGGCATGGCCGACGGCTGCGAGCTGCGCGTGCACCCGACGGGTAAAGCCGTTGTGCGGCTTTCGGTTCAGACCCAGGGCCAGGGCCACGAGACCACGTTCGCCCAGATTGTCGCCGAGGAGCTGGGAATCCCGCCCGACGACATCGACGTCGTGCACGGCGACACCGACCAGACGCCCTTCGGGTTGGGCACCTACGGCAGCCGGTCCACGCCGGTATCGGGTGCGGCCGCGGCCCTGGTCGCGCGCAAGGTGCGCGACAAGGCCAAGATCATCGCGTCGGGCATGCTAGAGGTCTCAGTCGCCGACTTGGAGTGGGAGAAGGGCTCATTCCACGTCAAGGGTGACCCGTCGGCGTCAGTGACCATTCAGGACATCGCGATGCGTGCGCACGGCGCCGGGGACCTGCCGGAGGGGATCGAGGGTGGCCTGGACGCCCAGATCTGTTACAACCCGGAGAACCTGACCTATCCCTACGGCGCGTACTTCTGTGTGGTCGATGTCGATCCGGGCACCGCGGTGGTCAAGGTGCGGCGCTTCCTGGCCGTCGACGACTGCGGAACCCGCATCAACCCGATGATCATCGAGGGCCAGGTGCACGGTGGCATCGTGGACGGCATCGGGATGGCGTTGATGGAGATGATCGCCTTCGACGAGGAGGGCAACTGCCTGGGCGGGTCGCTGATGGATTACTTGATCCCGACCGCGCTCGAGGTGCCGCATCTGGAGACCGGGCACACTGTGACGCCGTCGCCGCATCACCCGATCGGCGCGAAAGGCGTCGGCGAATCGGCCACCGTGGGATCGCCGCCCGCGGTGGTGAACGCGGTGGTGGACGCGTTGGCGCCGTTCGGAGTTCGGCACGCCGATATGCCGCTGACACCGTCCCGGGTCTGGGAGGCCATGCAGGGGCGCGCCAGACCGCCTATCTAGAGAGTGACGATGACGATCAGCGAGCGAGTTCAGCAGCTGTTGGCGGCACGGACGCCGTTTGTGCACGCCACGGTGGTGCGGGCCCAGCCGCCTACCTCCGCCTACCCGGGGGATGAAGCGATTCTGTTGGCGGACGGCACAATCGAGGGTTTCGTCGGCGGCCAGTGCGCGCAGAACTCGGTGCGCAAGGCGGCCCTCGGTGTGCTGCAGGCAGGCGAAAGTGTGCTGCTGCGCGTGCTTCCCGACGGCGACGTGCACTTTCCGGAAGCCCCCGGTGCCTGTGTGGTCGTCAACCCGTGCCTGTCCGGCGGATCGCTGGAGATCTTCCTGACGCCACAGCTGCCGCCCCCGCTGATCCGGATCTACGGAGCCACGCCGATCGCCGACGCGCTGATCCAGGTGTGTGCCGTGTTGGGCTACGAAGCTGTAGGGGATGCTCGAGGCGAAACCGAGCTGACCGACTCCGCCGCCGTGGTGATCGCCAGCCATGGCGGGCCGGAAGCCGAAATCATCCGCGCCGCACTGGATAACGGCGTCGGGTACATCGGCTTGGTGGCCAGCAAGGTTCGCGGCCTGTCGATTTTGAACGAGCTGGAACTCTCCGACACCGAGCGGGCCCGGGTGCACACCCCGGTGGGATTGGCGATCGGCGCCAAGACACCGGCGGAGATCGCGGTGTCCATCGCGGCCGAACTCATCGCCGCCGTGCGCGACGGCAGCCTGACCCGTCTCGCCGTCCCGGCGAATGGCGGCCCGATCGAGGCAGTCGACCCGGTGTGCGGCATGACGGTGCCCATCGGACCGGCCACCGAGCATCTGCAGCTTGCCGGCGCGGACTACTGGTTCTGTTGCTCGGGATGCCGGGCGGCGTTCGCGGCCGGGAAAGCCAGCGTATGACCGCGCCGCGGGTCACCGGTGTCGTGCTGGCAGCCGGCAGCTCCCGCCGGCTGGGCACGCCCAAACAGCTTCTGCCATACCGGGATACGACGGTGCTCGGGGCGACCCTCGAGGTCGCCCGCGGCGCCGGGTTCGACCAGCTCATCGTCACCCTTGGCGGCGCTTCGCAAGCGGTGGGCGATGCCGTGTCGCTGGGCGGTGCCGACGTAGTGGTCATGGACGAATCGGGGGCAGACTTCGGGACCGGGTGTTCGGCATCGCTGCGGCTCGCATTGGGGCGGGTGGACCCGCTAGCCGCCGGCATCGTGCTGATGCTCGGCGATCAGCCGCGCATGAATCCCGCGACTGTGCGGCGGATGATCGCTACCGGGCCGGGGGCCGACATCATGGTGTGCCGTTACGCCGACGGCGTCGGGCATCCGTTCTGGTTCAATCGTGGTGTTTTTGACGAACTTTCGCAACTGCATGGTGACAAGGGGGTCTGGAAGCTCGTCCGGTCGGGCCGGCGCCCGGTGCGCGAACTCGCGGTGGACGGCCCGGTGCCACTCGACGTGGACACCTGGGACGACTACCGGCGGCTACTGGAATCGGTACCGTCATGATTTTCGCAAACCCCGACGACGTGCTCCGCCGGTTCGACGCCCAAGACTACCTACTTGACACTGGGACCGCGTCCGCGATTTATCTGGCGGTCACGCTCGGCAGGCCGCTGCTGCTGGAGGGGGAGCCCGGCGTCGGCAAGACGACAGCGGCGAAAACCCTTGCAGCGGTGCTAGATACCATGCTGGTCCGGCTGCAGTGCTACGAGGGGATGACCGCGAACGAGGCACTTTACGACTGGAACTACCAACGCCAGCTGCTGTCCATCCGGCTCGCCGAGGCGCGTGGCATCGGTATGGAAGAAGCGGATCTCTACACCGAGACCTACCTGGTAGACAGACCCATCCTGCAGTGTGTGCGGCATCGCGGCCCGAAACCGCCGGTGCTGCTGATCGACGAAATCGACCGGGCCGACGACGAATTCGAGGCATTGCTGCTGGAGTTCCTCGGTGAGTCCGCGGTCACCGTGCCCGAGCTGGGTACCTTCGTCGCCGAGCGTCCGCCGATCGCGGTGCTCACCTCCAACCGCAGCCGTGACCTGCACGACGCACTGCGGCGGCGCTGCCTGTACCACTGGATCGAGTACCCAGAGCCGTCTCGGGCTGCCGCGATCGTCCGCCGGACGGTGCCCGGAGCGACGGTGCCGTTGATCGCGCACGCCACCCAATTCGTTGGCAGCGCACGCGATCTCGATCTCGACAAGCCGCCGGGCGTGGCCGAGACTATCGACTGGGTGGGCGCTCTGGTGTCGCTCGGCGTCGCGGATCTTGTCGACGAATCCGCACTTGTCAGCCTGGGGGCGCTGGCCAAGACGCCCGACGACCGTACGCTGATCCGCGACGCGTACAACGCTTTTACTGAGTACAGCCGCACATGAGAGGACTCAAAGGATGAAGATCGCCAACCAGTTCAGCGTCAGCGCGCCGATCGAGCAGGCCTGGGACGTGCTGTGCGACCTGGAGCAGGTGATCCCGCTGATGCCGGGGGCGCAGCTGGTGGGCCATGAAGGCGACGATTATCTCGGCAAGGTCAAGGTCAAGGTCGGACCGGTCACCAGCGAGTTCACTGGCAAGGTGCGCTTCGTCGAGCAGGACCGCGACCAGCATCGCGCGGTCATCGACGGCAAGGGCAAGGAGTCGCGTGGCACCGGTAATGCAGCCGCCACAGTCACCGCCCAGCTGCACGACGACGGCGACCGCACCCACGTGACGGTCGACACCGATCTGAAGATCGTCGGCAAGCTGGCCCAGTTCGGCAGTGGAATGCTGCAACAGGTGTCGGAGAAGCTGCTGGGCCAGTTCGTGGAGTCCTTTGAAGCGAAACTGACTGCCGAGAGTGCCGGCAGCCCGCCAAGCCCGGCAAGCCCGGTAGTCCCGGCGGATACCGAGGCTGCGGCAAAACCCGTCGCGGAAGCTCGCCAAGCCCCTACTGCCGAGCCAGAGCCCATCGATCTGCTGGAGCTGGCCGGCGCCGGCCAGCTCAAGAAGTACGGCTCCGCGGCGGCGGCGGCGCTCGCCGTGCTGGTGCTGATCTGGGTGTTGCGGCGGAGACGTTAGCGGCTCGTGAGCACTCCCTTGCTGCTGCGCGGCGTCGATCTGGCGGCGTTTGCGGCAGCCCTGGTGGCGCGCCTGCGCAATGCCGGGGTGCTGGTGTCCGCCAGCGGCCCAACGAGTTTCGTGCAGGCGCTGCGACACTTAGCACCGCAGACACCGGCAGCGCTGTATTGGGCCGCCAGGTTGACCTTGGTCAACCGGATGGGTGACCTCGCCGCCTTCGATGTGGTGTTCTTATCGGTGTTCGGCGAACTCGACGGCCCAAAAGACCGCGATGCGCTTCTGCAACTCCCGGGTCCCCGCACGCCTGCCGCCGGCACGGTGGACCGCGCGGGCAACCGATCCAGTTCCCCCAAGGCCCAAGCCCAGGATTTGCCCTGGGTCACCCGGACCGCCACCGACGAGAAAAACACCGCCGGCCCCAACATTCAGCTTCCCGACTTCCTGCCCAGCCGTATCGCCGCACTGGCCGACGAACCGTTCGACCAGTTCGACCCCGACGACCTCCGTCTGATCGGCTCGTGGCTGGAGGCCTCGGTGCAGCGTTGGCCCCGGCGCCGCAGCCTTCGATTTGAGTCCAGTCCGCACGGGAAGAGGATCGACCTGCGCGCGACGATGAACGCGTCCCGGTCGACCGGCTGGGAACCGGTGGTCCTGGCGCGAACGCGGCCGCGGCGGCGGCCCAGGCGGGTCGTGCTGGTCTGCGACGTGAGCCGCTCGATGCAGCCGTACGCCGCTATTTACCTGCATTTGATGCGCGCGGCGGCGCTTCGCCAGGCAAGGATCCGTCCCGAGGTGTTCGCCTTCTCGACGTCGCTGACCCGGCTCACCGCGGTGTTATCCCACCACTCGGCCGAGGTCGCGCTGGAACGGGCCAACGCGAAGGTGACCGACCGATACGGCGGCACGTTCATCGGCCGCAGCATCGGCACCCTGCTGGCCCCGCCACACGGAAACGCGCTGCGCGGCGCCGTGGTGATCATCGCCTCCGACGGCTGGGACAGTGATCCGCCCGACGTGCTCGGGCACGCGCTGGCCAGGGTGCGTCGCCGCGCCGAGTTGTTGGTCTGGCTCAATCCGCGCGCAGCGCACACCGAATTCCAGCCACTGGCCGGTTCGATGGCGGAAGCCCTGCGCTACTGCGATCTCTTCCTGCCGGGGCACTCGCTGACCGGCCTGCACCAGTTGCTACTGGCGCTGGCTTCCGACCACGCGGCCGACGTAGTCAGTCGGGCATCGCGGCGATCAGCTGGTCGGCGGTGAGCGGCAGTGAGCGCACCCGGATGCCGAGCGCGTGGTAAACCGCGTTGGCGATCGCGGCGGCTGTTGGGCCTTGCGCGCACTCGCCGACCCCTAGTGATGGATTGCCTTTTCCAGCAACGAATTCGACGTCGATAGCAGGCACCTCGGAGAACCGCAGAATCGGATAAGTCTCCCAGGTGTCGCTGGTGACACCCAATCGGTCGAAGCGCACCCGCTCCTTAAGCGTCCAACTGGTGGCCTGTATTGCACCGCCCTCGATCTGATTGGCCGCACCGTCGGGATTGATGACCAGACCCGCATCTACCGCCACGGCCAGCCGGCGTACCCGGACCTCGTCGATCGCCTCGACCTCGGCGACGACCGCGCAGTAGGCAGACGAGTTCTTGTATCGGGCATAGCCGATGCCTCGGCCAACGGCGCCAACGGCCGCACCTGATGTCCCTTCCGTCCAGCCGGCCCGGGCCGCCGCGGTCTGCAGCACCGCCCGTCCGCGGGGGTCCGACAAATGCGCCAACCGAAATTCGAGGGGATCGCGGGCCGCGGCCGAGGCGAGCTCGTCCATGAACGACTCCGCTGCGAAGACGTTGAGATAGGCCCCCAGCGAACGTAGCGCCGAGGTGCGCAGTGGCATCTCGGTTAACAGGTGGTTGATCACCCGGTAGGCCGGAAAGTCATAACACGGCAGGGCGTTGCGCCCAGCGCCACCTCCCCGTTCGATCGGCGGCTCGCCGCCGGCCCGGATCGGTTCGCCACCGGCGCGGTGGCTGGCCGCCAGCAACGCATTCGTAGGCGTCGTCCCGGGGCGGCCCATGTAACTGCCGCTCCATATCTCGTGGCGCCAGGAAAGCACGCTGCCGTCGTCGCTACAGTCAGCGGCGGTCTCGACGACCGCCGCGGGGCCGAACGGTGCCCACGCCAGTTCATCGGCGCGTGACCAGACCACCTGTACGGGCCGCCCGGGCACGGCCCGCGCCAGCAGCGCGGCGTCCATGGCGGCATCGTCGGCGCCGTTGTGCCCGTAACATCCCGCTCCCTCGACGTGGCGTACCAAGACCAGATCGGGAGGGAGGTCAAGCGCTGCGGCCAATTCACGCCGCAACACGTGCACGCCTTGGCTGTGTGACCATACGTCGAGGCGGCCGTCCCCGTGCGCCAGCGCTGCCGCGGCCGACGGACCGATCGAGGCATGTGCCAGATAGGGCCGGTGATAGCGGGCCGAGTGTGACCGCATGGACTGGGTATGCGTTGCGGCCTCCTTTGACGCGAGCACCGAAGTGTCGGCTTCGGCCGACAGCAGATATCCGGGAAGGTCGTTCTCGTCCGGCAGGGTCGGCCGCTGGTCCCAGCGGGCGTCGCGGCGTAGCAGCTCAGCGGCGCGCAGCGCGACTTCTTCGCGTTCGGCTACCACTCCGAGGAAGTCGCCGTCACGCACGACGGTGAGCACACCCGGCAGTGTTCGGGTCGGGCGGGTATCGACGTGGCGCAGCCTCGAGCCGCGCGAGGGCGGCCGAACGACCCTGCCGTACACCTGCCCATCGAGGGTGAGGTCGTGCAGGTAGCGTGGCCGCCCGGTCAGCTTTTCCGGCAAATCCAGCCGGGCTGCGTTGGTGCCGACGATCCCGTAGTCCGACGCTGGCTTGGGTGCCGCGTCGCCGGTCGCCGCCCGATCCAGCAATGAGTCGTCGGCGAGTTCCCAGTAGCTGGTGGCTGAGTTTTCCGGGCCGCTGATCTGGCCGTCCTCAACTACCAACTCGTCGGTCGCTGCGGCGAGTTTGGCCGCCGCGACCTCAAGATAAACCGCCCGTGCTTCGGCACACACCTGTCGCAGCGCCGCACCTGAGTGCTGGATCGACAGGCTACCGGCGGTAAAGCCCTCGTCAGGGCTGAGATCGGTAGCCGCAGCGATCATCTGCACGCGCGCGAGGTCCACATCGAGCTCCTCGGCGGCGATTTGCGCCAGCGCTGTCAGCACGCCTTGGCCCAGCTCCACCTTGCCCGAGCGCACCTCCACGACGCCGTCCGATCTGACCCGAACCCAGTCGCCCAGGACCGGATTGGCGGCCAGCGACGGGGGCAAGTCAGGCCTGGCCATCAGTGGACCCCGTTTTTTCAGCTGCCATCTCGGCCGCAGCGCTGCGCACCGCCCGAACCACCCGGTTATGCGAGCCGCAACGACATAGGTTGGCGTCCAGGGCGGTGCGGACCTGCGCTTCCGTCGGATCGGGGTGCTCGGCCAACAGCGCCGCGGCCGCCACCACGATGCCGGACATGCAATACCCGCATTGCGCTGCCTGATTGGCAATGAGAGCACGTGCCACCGGGTGGGGCTCTCCGTCGGCGCTCAAGCCCTCTACGGTGCGAATCGACTTGTCGGCTACCGACCACAACGGAACGTCACAGGAGTAGACGGGACGGCCGTCGACAAGCACGAAACATGCGCCGCACAAACCTAGCCCACAGCCGAAACGCGTCCCCTTCAAATTCAGGTGGTTGCGCAACAGATACAGCAGCGGTGTGTCGTCTTCAGCGCGAACCTGGTAGCGGCGCCCGTTGACGGTGAGCCATCGAACCGTCGGTTTCTCGCCCTCTCCCATGGCTCAAGCATCCCAGCCTGACCAGCTCACAGCACGCTGTCGGTGCCTCCATATAGTATCGCTCGTATGTTCGAAGTGTCGCTGCCGGACCCGGCCGAGCTGCGCGGATCCGGCGACGCCGCGCTGGTGGGCGCGATCGAGGAGTGTGCCCGCGCGGAAGCGGCCGTCGGCGCCCGGCGGTTGTCGGCGATCGCCGAGCTAACCCGGCGGCGGACCGCCAGTGATCAGCGGGCCAACTGGGCCTGCGACGAATGGGACGCCACCGCCGCCGAGGTGGCCGCCGCGCTGGGTCTCAGCCACGGCAGGGCCTGCGGACAGATGCATCTGAGCCTGGCGCTGAATCGGTTGCCCAAGGTGGCTGCGCTGTTTTTGGCCGGAGAGCTCAGTGCGCGGCTGATGTCGGTGATCGCGTGGCGGACCTACCTGGTCCGCGACCCCGAAGCGCTGGGGCTCGTTGATGCCGCGGTGGCCGAACACGCCGGCAAGTGGGGGCCGTTGTCGGCCTCGAAACTGGAACAGGCCATTGACGGCTGGATTGATCGCCACGACCCGGGTGCGCTGCGGCGCACCCGGGCCTCGGCCCGCAGCCGTGATGTGTGCATCGGCGACCCCGATGACGACGTGGGAACCGCCGCGCTGTGGGGCCGGTTGTATGCCACCGACGCCGCGATGCTGGATCGGAGGCTGACGCAGCTGGCAAACGGCGTGTGCGACGACGACCCGCGCACCCTCGCCCAGCGCCGCGCCGATGCGCTGGGTGCGCTGGCCGCCGGTGCCGAACACCTGGCGTGTGGCTGCGGTAATCCCGACTGCCCGTCGGGCAGCCGGGGCGATGAGCGGGCCACCGGTGTGGTCATTCACGTCGTCGCCGAGGCCGCCGCGCTGGGCGCGGTACCCGACCCGCACCTGTCGGGTCAGGCGCCCCCATCGCGGCCCATCACGGCGGGGATGACGCTGGCCGAGGCGTTGGCGCCTGACCCCGAGCCGGATGCGCCGTCAGCATCGTCGCGCACGCCGGCGGCGCTGATCACCGGCGGGGGTGTGGTGCCCGCGCCGCTGCTGGCCGAGCTGATCGGCGGCGGCGCCACCCTCAGCCCGGTGCGTTGTCCCGGCGAGCTGCCGTCAGAGCCGCGCTACCGGCCATCGGCCAAGCTGGCCGAGTTCGTTCGGGTGCGGGATTTGACGTGCCGGTTCCCCGGGTGTGACGTGCCCGCCGAGTTTTGTGATATCGACCATACGGTGCCCTGGCCGTTGGGGCCGACGCATCCGTCGAATCTGAAGTGTGCGTGCAGAAAACATCACCTGGTGAAGACTTTCTGGACGGGCTGGGGCGATGTGCAACTGCCGGACGGCACGGTGACCTGGACCGCACCCAGCGGACTGACCTACACCACCCGCCCCGGCAGCCGTATCTTCTTTCCCGCTTGGAACACCACCACTGCCGAACTGCCCCACACGCTAAGCCCCACAACCACTATCGGCGACCGCGGCGTGATGATGCCGCAACGGCGACGCACCCGAGCCGCGGAGCGGGTCCACCGCATCACATGCGAACGGGCCCTCAACGATGCCCACGTCGCCGAACGCAACAGGCCGCCACCGTTCTGATCAGCGGCGGCGGACCGGCCCCGCCCAGCCTTGAGGCAGGATCTAACTCATGGATCAGCTATGGGCTAACCGGGCAGCCAGCGCTGAAGCCGCTGTCGCGCAACGCCACCTGACACGACTCTGGGCGCTGCCCGGAACCCAGCTGGGAGTGGTGGCCTGGCCAGCTGCGCGGCGCGACCGGTTGTTCGGCACCTGGCACTACTGGTGGCAGGCGCACCTGCTGGATTGCCTGGTCGACGCGCAGCTGCGAGACCCGCAGCCGGAACGGCGCACCAAGATCAACCGGCAGGTTCGCTCACACCGGCTGCGCAACAACGGGTCGTGGACCAACAGCTACTACGACGACATGGCATGGCTGGCGCTGGCACTGGAACGTGCCGCGCGACTGGGAGTCGAGCGCA
>JBEKNM010000031.1:0-16278 GCA_049522835.1 Mycobacterium sp. | reverse complement strand
ACCCAGAAGTACCAATACAGCCAGCCGACCGAAAACCCCGCCCAGCCGCCCAGGGCTTTTGCCGCGTAATCGGCGAACGATCCGGTCGACGGGTTCGCAGCGGCCATCTCGCCGAGCATTCGCATCACCAGAATGATCAGCAGACCGCAGATCATGTAGGTCAGGAACGCGGCCGGCCCGGTGTCTCGGATCACCACACCAGACCCGACGAACAATCCGGCGCCGATGACACCGCCCATAGCGATCATGCTGAGCTGCCGCTGCGAAAGTCCTTGGCGTAGCTGGGAAGTAGAGCTGGCAGTAGTTCGCTCGAGCTCACTTCCGCCGTTGGGCCCGGGCCTGGAATTCGCCCCGCCTTGCGCGCGCCGCATTACCGGACGCTAGCGGGCTCCTTCAGTTGCTTCAACCGCGGCAGGGAACCCGCCGGTCGGTCAGCTCAAAGTGCAGGTCTTGCTCGCGAATCAACGCCGTGGCGACCACGCTGATCACCGCGGTCGCTACCAGGTACGCGCACGCCACCCACGGCGTTCCGCCGGCGGCCGCGACCAGCGCCGTCAGGATCATCGGGGTGACCCCGGAGGCGTATATGCCCGAGAACTGGTAGACGAAAGACAAACCGGTGTAACGGGTTCCGGTGGGATACAACGACGAGTACAGCGTGCCCTGCGCACCATAGAACAGCGCATGCACGATGCCGAAGACGACGATCATCCCCAGACCGAACCAGACCAGGTTCTTGGTGCCGAACAAAGCGAACGCAGGGAACGCAGCGAGCCCATAACACGTCACCCCGACCAGATACACCCGCCGTGCACCGAAACGATCGGTCAGCGCCCCCGAGACCGGCAGCAGTACCGCCATCACTAGAGCCGCGATGGTCACCACGAGCAGCACCGACACCCGGTGCAAACCCAATGCGCCGGTGGCATAACTGATCGCGAAAACTCCCCAGGTGTTGAATGCCGAGCCCTCGGCCCAGCGTGACAGCAGCCCGAGCAGAGTGTTACGTCTGCCGCCGGGCTCGCGGATGATCTCGCGAATCGGCGCGGTGGACGCCGCCTCGAGGTCTTGCAACTCCTGGAAAGCCGGTGTCTCGTCGACCCGCAACCGCACCACGATACCGATCGCGACCAGCACTAGGCTGATCAGGAACCCGACGCGCCAGCCGTAGGCGAGAAACCGCGCCGGGCCCAGGGTGATCTGCAGGATCGCGAATATGCCGGTACCCAACGCCAGGCCGAGCGCCAAGCCGATCTGTGGGATCGCCCCGTAACGACCGCGGCGGTCTGCGGGGCTGTGTTCGACGGCCAGCAGCACCGCACCGCCCCACTCTCCGCCCAGCGCGAAACCCTGCAGCATGCGCAGCAGCAACAGCAGCACCGGCGCCCACGCGCCGATCTGGGCGGCGGTCGGCAAAACTCCGATCAACGCGGTCGCCGCGCCCATGATCAGCATCGTCAACGCCAGGCTGCGTTTGCGCCCGACCCGGTCCCCGATATGACCAAACACCAGGCCGCCGATCGGGCGCATGACGAACCCGACGGCGAATGTCGCGAACGCGAGCAGCGTGCCCACCAGCGAACTTTCGCCGGGAAAGAACACTTTGTTGAACACCAGTCCCGCGGCAGTGGCGTAGAGGAAAAAGTCGTACCACTCCACCGTGGTGCCAAGCAGGCTCGCCGCGACGACGATGCGCAACCGCTTGCGCCGCTCTGCGGCAGATTCGTTTTGTCTGTCGCCCGCCGCGGCGGCCCGCAATGTGGTCGCCATGACTACTGCGCCGCGGCGGCCGCGAACGGCGTCGCCGAGGCCGGGTGCCACTGACGGTTGGGATGCGTCCACAGCCCCTTGCGCTCGAGCAGTGGCAGGACGCCCTCACCAAACCAGTACGCCTCTTCCAGGTGCGGATATCCCGACAGGATGAAGTGGGTGATGCCCAGCCGCGAGTACTCGACCAGCCTTTCGGCGACCTCGGCGTGCGACCCGACCAGAGCCGTGCCCGCGCCGCCGCGCACCAGGCCCACCCCGGCCCACAGGTTCGGGCCGACCAAAAGCCGATTGCTGCCGCCGCCGTGCAAGTTCAGCATCCGGCGCTGGCCCTCCGATTCGCTGCGCGCCAGGCTGGCTTGCACTCGCTCGACATCTGCCGGGTCGACAGCCGCCAGCAACCGGTCAGCCTCCGCCCACGCTTGCTCCGAGGTGTCCCTGCTGATCACGTGGATCCGCAAGCCGAACTGCAGAGTCCGGCCGGAATCTGCGGCCTGCTCGCGAATCCAGTCCAGTTTTTCGCCGACTGCTGCCGGTGGTTCACCCCAGGTGAGGTAGACGTCGGCGTATTTGGCCGCGACCGGCCCGGCGGGTCCCGACGATCCGCCGAAGAACACGGCGGGCACCGGGTCGGGCGGGTTGTTCAGCAGCGCCCCCTCGACATGGATGTGGTCTCCGGCGAAGGTCACCGGCTGTCGCGATGTCCACAGTTGCCTTACGACATGCAAGAACTCCGCGGTACGGGCGTACCGCTCGTCTTTGCCCAGGAAATCCCCGTAAGCCTGCTGTTCATGCGGTTCACCGCCGGTGACGACGTTGAGCAGCAGCCGTCCACCCGAGTGCCGCTGGAAGGTCCCGGCCATCTGCGCGGCCAGGGTTGGGCTTAGCAGCCCGGGACGGAATGCAACCAGGAATTTCAGTGTCTCAGTGGCCTCGATCAGCATCGCCGTCGTCAGCCAGGCGTCCTCGCACCACAAACCCGTCGGTGTCAGCACTCCCTCGAAACCGTTGGTTTCGGCAGCGGCGCAGATCTGTCGTAGGTACTGCAGCGTCGCGGGCCGGTCGCCGTGCATCGCCGTGCCGTGCCCGCCCGCGACCAGGTTCCGCGAATCCCCATAGGTCGGCAAAAACCAATGAAATGCCCAGCTCATCAACTCTCCCCTTTTGGCCCTTCGTGCGGTCACCCGCATCTTTGCGGAGCTCGACCGGTCGCGCGAGGGTTGGAACCTGGCAGATTGCATACCGTTCGGGATTCAATCTGGCAGACACTTGCAGGTCACCGCTTTGTGACTGGTAAATCACAATGCCCTTGAACACGGCGTGGCTCGGTCGGAAAAACCCGGTGGGGACGGCATTATGACGCTCGTGCCTGACCTGAACCGCCGTGCACTACTGCGGATGGGCGCCGGCGCCAGCGCAACGGCCGCTGGCGTGTGGGCTTTGAGCGCGGTGTTGGATCCGCTCGAGCCGCGAGCGGCGACCCAGCCGCTAGCTCCCGCGCCCTTTGAGCCCTCGTCGGCTAACAGCAACCTGCCCAACAGGCTGAGCGGCTCTTTCATTTCGGCGGCCCGTGGCGGCGTCATCACCAATTGGGTGATCGCCCTGCCGCCCGGTCAAAAGGCCGACGCCGGAACGCTGCGTCCGGTTATCGCACTGCACGGCAAGGATGGCAACGCGGGCCAGATGCTGGAGATCGGTGTCGAAGACGGGCTGGCCAAACTGGTCAAAGACGGCAGGCAGCCGTTCGCGGTGGTGGGCGTCGACGGCGGAAATACTTACTGGCACCGCAGGGTTTCCGGCGTGGACTCCGGTGCGATGGTGCTCGAAGAGCTGCTGCCGATGCTGTCCTCGATGGGTTTCGACACCTCCCGGGTGGGATTCATGGGGTGGTCGATGGGCGGCTACGGGGCGCTGCGCCTGGGGGCCATTTTGGGCCCGTCGCGGACCGCGGGGATCTGCGCGATCAGCCCGGCGCTCTACACCTCGTTCACCGGCAGCACCATCGGAGCGTTCGACAGCTACGACGACTACGTGCAGAACAGCGTGTCGGGCCTGCCTGCACTGTCCCAGATTCCGCTGCGGGTGGATTGCGGCACCGGCGACCGTTTCTGTTTCGCCACCCGTATGTTCGTCAACCAGCTGAAAAAGCCACCTGCGGGCGGCTTTTCGGAGGGCGGGCACGACATAGATTATTGGCGCGCGCAGTTGCCCGGCGAGCTGGCCTGGATGGCGTCCTAGCCGAGGCAGATGACAATTTGGCAGGAAGACACCTACCGGCCGCCCCGTCGAGTGGAGCGGCGCATTCCGCCGACCGGATTCCGTCCGGACATCGAGGGCTTGCGCGCCGTAGCGGTGTTCGCGGTCGTGCTCTACCACGCTGGCATACCGGGTACCGCCGGCGGCTTCATCGGTGTGGACGTCTTCTTCGTCATCTCCGGCTTCCTCATCACCAGGCTGCTGTGGCGCGAGGTCTCGACGACGAATACCGTTCGGCTCGGCAGTTTCTACGGCGCCCGGGCCCGCCGCCTGCTGCCTGCCGCGGCCGCGGTCGCGATCGCCACCGCGATCGGGGCTGCCATCGTGCTGCCGCCATTGCAGGCACGCCGCGTTTTCGTGGACGGCATCGCCAGCGCCCTGTACGTCGGCAACTACCGGTTCGCTATGCAAGGCACCGACTACCTGGCCTTAGAAACTGGGCCAGACATCCCGCCGTCGCCGTTCCAGCATTACTGGTCCCTGGGCGTCGAGGAGCAGTTCTATCTGGTCTGGCCGGTGTTGATCATCGGCACCGCATGGCTCGTCCGTCGTGTCCGCAGGAACACAGCATTACGGCCGACACCGTTTGTGGTGGTCCTGACATTGGTCGCCGTGGCGTCGTTGACAGCAGCCGTGATCTGGACCCACACGTCGCCGCCCTGGGCGTTTTTCTCGCTGCCCACCCGGGCCTGGGAGTTGGCCGTCGGTGGTCTAGTAGCCCTCTCGATCCGGCAGTGGCGCCGGCTACCGCTGCTACCCGCGGCGATCGTCGGATGGGGCGGCCTGGCGTTGATCGTGCTGACCTGCACCCAACTTGGCCCGGGCACCCCGTACCCGGGCACCGCGGCGCTCCTGCCCGTGCTGGGTACCGCGCTGGTGATCGGCGGCGGTTGCGCCACCGGCGCCATGGGAGCCGGTCGCGTGTTGTGCCAACCGGCGATGCGAGCCGTCGGGCGAGTCTCATACTCGTGGTATCTGTGGCACTGGCCGGTGCTGCTACTGATGCCGCTGTTGCTGGGCGAGCCCGCGGGCCTGCCGGGCAGGTTGGCCGCCACCCTGGTGTCCGCCGGACTGGCCGTGATCACCATGCATCTGGTCGAGAATCCCGGCCGGTTCGCCGCCGCCCTGCGCCGGTCGGCGAGGGCGAGCCTGGTTGTGGCCGGCGCCGCCAGCGGGGTTGCGGCGTGCGCATGCGTGCTGCTGCTGACGGTCGTACCGGTTCCGACGGGTCGCGGAGCGGCCGCGCCGAGGGCCAAGATCGATGCGCTTGCCCCAACGACGGTCCGCACCGCTGATCCACCGGTCATCAGCCCGCCGGAGGCTCACGATGTTCGGGTCCAAAACGCCTTCGCGCAGGTGCGTGCTGCAGTCGCGGCGGGCGCGGGCATCCGGGCTGTCCCGTCCAACCTGGACCCCTCACTTGCCGCGGCGCCGGCCGACAAGGCGGCCGTATTCGTCAACGGCTGCGTGCGATCCTGGCGCGACATCGGACAAGACGACTGCGCGACGGGCGACATCACCTCGCCGACCAAGGTGGCCCTGATCGGCGACTCCCATGCCGCCATGTGGAACCCGGCGTTGCAGCAGGTCGCCGAGCAGCGGCACTGGCGACTGGAGACGCTGGCCAAAGTGACCTGCCCGCTGCAGGAACTGCACATCGTCAGCCCGTATCTGGGCCGCGAGTACACCGAGTGCGAACAGTGGCGTAGCCAGATCAAAGCCCGTGTACAGGCCGAACACCCACGTCTGGTCGTGGTGAGCATGAGCCGGCGCTACGGTGCGGACTTCGGTTTTGCGTCCTACGACCCGGCGTGGATCAACACCCTGGCCGACACCGTGACACAGTTGCGCAGCATCGGGACCAACGTCTTGGTCTTAGGGCCGGTCCCGGATCCCCAGTCCTCGGTGCCCACCTGCCTGTCCGGACATCTGGACGACGCCACCGCCTGTGCGCCGACTCGGCCGGTCGCGGTCAACGACGCCGGTATCGCCGCTGAGCAGGCGGCGACCACCGGCGGCGGCGGCCACTACGCGGATCTGACCGACCTGTTCTGTACCAGCGACCGCTGCCCGATGATCGTCGGCAACACCTTGGTTTTCCGCGACGACAACCACGTGACAACCGAGTACGCGCAGCTACTGGCACCTGTTTTCGGTGCGCTGGCCGATCGCGCCCTGAGCGGAGGGTGAATCGCCGCTATGGCAGTAATGAACTTCTTGTCGCAGATGAACGTCTCAACAGTGAAAGGTTTTTTGGAGGTTTTGAGATGACTCCCCTGCTACTCGTCTGCGTCGCGGTTGCGGCGCCACTCGTCGGATTCGGCCTGTTGCACATGCAAGCGCGCCTTGAGCAATGGGATTACGAGCGGCACGCAGACGACTGAAGCGCCGGTCATTGTCGGCGCTGGACACCCTGTGCGGCTGGCGCCTGGGCCGCAGGCCGGCCCTTGGGGAACACGGCGTACACGAGGCCTACTCACTTGAACAACTGCGCGCGAATCAGCGGTGCGATCTTGTCCGCCAGATACTCATGCCCCGCGTCGTTAGGGTGCACTCCATCCGCGCCGATCAGGTCGGGCCTGCCGACGAACCAGTGGTCGCCGATCGGATCGACGAACGCTGCTCCTGCGGCCCGGGCCCCAGCGTTGAGGATGTCGCGAATCTGCAGGATAGAGTCGGGTACATCGGCGGTTGGCCACGGCGGTCCGATCACCAGGAACCTCGCGGACGGCGCAAGGCGGCGCGCCAGATCGAAAGTAGCGCCCGCCCTGTCGGTCAGCAGCTCTGGATCGACGCCCTGGTCGTTGCGGGAGCCGAAGAACACCACCAGCACATCGTCAGGCTTGACCGCCCTGGCAGTCAGATCCTCGAAGACGCTGCCGTGGTCGCCCGGCACGCCGTAACCGGCTCTGCACTCGGCTGCCACAGCGGCTGCGATCCGCACGCCACGCGCAGCGAGCGACCGCCAGGCGAGAGCGGTCCATGATTTCGGGCCCAGGCCGCCCTCATCAGTGCCAGTGGTATATGAGTCGCCGATCACTACGACGTGGTTGAGCCGGGAATCCAGTGTCAGTGTTTCGTAGGGCAGCACGCGCGCCGGGTATGCCGGGTATGCAGAGTGTCCCGCGTATTCCAAAATCACGCCGACCAGAAGGGCGAGACTCATGACGAACGTGGCCAGACGACTCACCACTACCTCCCCCCGCGACTCCCGTGCGAACGGCATCGTCGTGTGCCGCATCAGAATCAAGAAAATCGTACGAGGAAACTGACGCGAACTCCCAGTCAACGCGCCAAATAGGGCGCCGCCCGGGAATCATTGCCGGCCGCCAACGTATTCGCATTCGCATTCGAGAGGCTTTGGCGCACAGCCGGCTTCGCGGACCCAGGCAACCCGTTACACCGCGCGGACCGAAACCGCTTCCCGCGCACCGTCGATCTGATGGAGCTTGGTGTTGACCGACTCGCCGTGCTCGAATCTCGCGTTCACGGCGTTGGCGTCAACCATCCTGCGCATCCAACGACGGGCGGGATCTTCGACGAAGTGATACAGCAGGATCGCCGCACCCACGGAGATCGCGAGCAGGCCGACGACGCTCCATTTCCACGGGAAGGCTTCCAGCGTGAGCTCGAATTGTTCCACCGCCCATCCCCAAGCGGTATGCACCAGCTCATGCACCATGTACAAGCAAAACGAGATCTCCCCTCCGTAAACCATCAACCGCGTCGACAACAGCCTGGGCAGGCTGCCCACGCCCATCGCCAGCGTTACCACCAGCGGAACGAACAGCGCGTCGACCACCCCGCCGGTGTCCTGGACCCCGGTTAGCGGATGCGCGTCAAACAAGTAGAGGATGCTCACAATGGCCACGCCAAGGAGCACGGAAAAATACCCGGCCAGGCGGCGAGCGCGGTCGGTCGGCCTTAACCTGCGGACCGCGGCAGCGGCCAGCGCACCCGCGGTGAATTGCGTCACGATTCGCGGCAGCCAGCTCCACGGTGTGTAGAACTGACCGCTGGTCAACAACAGCACCACCGGCGGCAACGACGCCGCGAAGGCGAGCCACATCAGGGTCCGCGCCCGCGTTGCCCGCTCCATCCGGAAGATCACCAGCACGAGCAGACCGAACAGCAGGTAGGCCAGCCATTCCGCGCTGATCGACCAGGCGGGTCCATCCCAACTGGACCCATCGAAGAATGGCTGAAACCACAACTGCACCAGCAGGATCTGGCGTACATAACTGATCGCGGTGAGCTGGCTCGCGTCGGGCGACGGGACATGACCGACGTGGAGGGTGAAGATCACCCACAGGGCGGCGAGGTGCAAGGTGACCAGATACACCGGCCATACTCTGGCCAGCCGCAGCCACAGGAAGTGCAGGGTGGCGCGGACCGACCACGACCGGCCCATCCGGTCGAGGTAGTTCCAGGCCAGAACGAACCCACTGAGCAGGAAGAACAAGTCGACGCCCTGCGCGCCGCAGTCGAGCACCGGCGCGAGCGCTTCCTTGAAACCGGGCGCAGCATCGCCCAACATCGGCCGGAAGTGAAACAGCACTACCCACACCGCGGCGACTATGCGGAGTCCCGTCAGGGCCTTGATCTCTCCGCTGCGCACGACGCTCTTTCCATCAGAACTCTGCTGTTTTCGTTCGCCTTCTAGCTCGGCTGACCGGGCGACCTCGCCTCATCACAAGCCCCCCGACTGGCAACCGGCAGCCACCGCAGCCTAACAGCGGGATCGCCGCGATGGCGTGAGAGGTTGTGGTTGGGGAGCCGCCCGAATTGCCTCAGACCGGTGGCTGACGCCCACTGCGCCGATCTTCGAGGCCATTTTCGAGGCCATGTTCGAGGCCATTTTCGAGGCTATCGTCAACGTTGCTCGGATCTCCGAAAGCGACCCGAAAATCGCTTCTTAGCAAAGAGTTAGACGCAGCTTTCGGTCTCCTTAGATTTTGCGGGGAACGTTAAAGGCAGGTTGGGTCGGCATTGAGTCGGCCTGCGCAACGCGACGGAGCCTGCGCAATGCCACGGAGAATGAGGCCGCTCATGACTATCGCAATCACGCCGTCAGGGTCGAAGTCGGCTTCGAACGTCACGGCTGGACAGCGAAACGGCACCTTTGACTGCAGTGGCGCTCAGATTCGGGCTCACTGCCGTCACCTGGCGACGGTGGTGACCATCCGAGGCGAAATCGACGCAGTCAACGTTGATCGGGTCAGCGAGCACATTCAGCGTTTCATCCTCGGGAAAAACCCTGTGGTACTCGACATCAGTGACGTGAGCCACTTCGCTCCGGCTGCTATCGCGCTGTTGCACATGTTCGATGAGAGCTGCCGCGCCGCCGAGGTGGAGTGGACGTTAGTCGCGAGCTCGGCGGTCATCGAGCTGCTGGGTGACTGTGACGAGGGCGAGGCTGAGGCCATGTTTCCGATTACGCGCTCGGTACACGAGGCGCTCCACAACCTGGCCGACGCCATTGTCAGCCGCCGCCGGCTGGTGCTGCCGCTCATCAGGAAGACGGCCTAGAGCGCTGGTCGGGCGCTAAATCAGACCGCCGGCGTGGGCGTTCGAGAGTGCCCGCGCACGGCGCAGCCGTGCCACCCCAACTACCGCCAGCACACCGGCGATCGTCGACAGCACCAGGGTCAGCAGCAACAGCGGAGGGTCATAAACCAAGTGTGTGGTGGCCGGCTGCCCGTCCGCGATGGGCGCGACGCGCGCCGTGTAACGCGCGTGCGACCAGCTCACGCCGGCGCCTACGAGCGCGGCACAGGTTAGGGTCAATTCGACTGCGGCCCGATAAGAGGCCCGATAGCGGGCGGTCACTGTAGCGATCCGGCGTCGTCGTCACCGTCGACGTCGGTGACAGCAGTGGCTTCGGTGTCGCTGGGGGGCTCCACCCGCTCCTGGACCAGTGGGGTCAGCGCGTCGCGGAGGTGACGGTGACGGCGTGCCCAGGCTTGCGCGGTGCGGCCCTGGGTGAGCTTCAGACCGATGCCGATCCGGCCCTTGGGTACCCCGACCAGTTCGCCAAGCGCGCGCGCCGACTGCCACCGCGCCAGCGGCTTGTCGGAAACCACGGAATGCTCGGCCTCCGGATAGACCTTGACGATTTCGCGCACCAGGATGGTTTCGGTGCCCTGGCGCAGGGCGTCTTGGGTCAGCTCGACCGAGACATGAATCCGTGCTGCCTTCACCTGCAACGCCACGAACGCCGACACCATCACCAGAAAGATCACCGGAGTCACCAGCTGTATCCCGGCACCGCTCCACCATTCGATCAGAATCATCGACGTCGCCGCGGCCGGACCTGCCAGCACCCAAAGCCAGCTGGCACCGGATTCGCAGAACAACGGCTTGGAATCCCTCATGATGCCATCTGCCGCCTCATCTCGTGATTGTTACCCGCCGGCGGGCCAGTCACGAAAGCCAACCCGCCGCCTCTGCGGCCCAGTAGGTAAGCACGATATCCGCTCCGGCACGCCGGATGCTGGTCAGCGACTCCAGCGCCGCAGCACGGCCGTCGATCCAGTTGTTCGCGGCCGCAGCGCAAATCATCGCGTACTCCCCCGAGACTTGGTAGGCGGCCACCGGCACGGGCGAAACGTCCGCCGCGGCAGCCACCACGTCGAGATAACCCATAGCGGGCTTGACCATCACGATGTCGGCGCCCTCGTCGAGATCCAGCTCGATCTCGCGCAGCGCCTCGCGGGCGTTGCCCGGCTCCTGCTGATAAGCACGCCGGTCCCCGGAGAGGCTGGAACTCACCGCCTCCCGGAACGGGCCGTAGAACGCCGAGGCGAACTTGGCCGCGTAGGCCAGGATCACCACATCGGTGTAGCCCGCAGCGTCCAGGCCGTCGCGGATCGCACCCACCTGGCCATCCATCATCCCGCTCGGCCCTACCACATGGGCGCCCGATTCCGCTTGCGCCACGGCCAGTTCCACGTAGCGGGCCACGGTCGCGTCGTTATCGACTCGACCCCGGTCGTCGAGGACGCCGCAGTGCCCGTGGTCGGTGAACTCGTCCAGGCAGGTGTCGGCCATCAGCACGGTGGCCTCGCCGAGATCCTTGGCCAGATCACGAAGCGCGACGTTGAGGATGCCGTCGGGGTCGGTGCCGGCCGAACCGGTTGCATCCTTGTCCTGGTCGCGGGGCACGCCGAACAGCATCAGCCCCCCCACCCCGGCGGCCACGGCATCGGCCGCGGCGCTACGGAGCGAATCCCTGGTGTGCTGCACGACTTCCGGCATCGAGGGAATCGGCAGCGGTTCTCCGATACCGTCGGCGACGAACATCGGTAGCACCAAATGCCTTGGCTCCAAGGATGTTTGAGCCACCAAGCGACGCAACGCGGGAGTTGACCGGAGCCGACGCGGGCGATGCCGCGGGTAGCCACTGACGCTCACTGAGTGGCGACCTGCTGCGCCCGGCTGCACCGCACTTGCGCCGCCACTGGGTTCGATGAGCGGCGACCCGCAGCGCCCGGCTCCGCCGCCCTCGCGATCGCCACTAGGTTCGATGAGCGGCGACCCGCAGCGCCCGGCTCCGCCGCCCTCGCGATCGCCACTAGGTTCGATGAGCGGCGACCCGCAGCGCCCGGCTCCGCCGCGCTCGCGATCGCCACTAGCGCCTGCGGCTCTTCTTGCGCGGTGGTGGGAGCGCACCTTCGGCGCGCAGTCGCGCGGCATGTTCGGCCAGTGCGTCGACCAGCGGGCCGACTGAGGCGGTATCGGGCTGGACATCCACCCGCAAGCCGAATTCGGCGGCGGTCTCGGCGGTTTTGGGGCCGATGCAGGCGATAATGGTCCGCGCGTGCGGCTTACCGGCGATGCCGACCAGGTTCCGCACCGTGGAGCTCGAGGTGAAGCACACCGCGTCAAAGCCGCCCGTCTTGATCATTTCGCGGGTGGCCGCCGGCGGCGGTGCCGCGCGCACGGTCCGGTAGGCGGTGACGTCCTCGATCTCCCAGCCACGCTCGCGCAGTCCCTCGGCCAGCGTTTCGGTCGCGATGTCGGCGCGCGGCAGCAAGACACGGTTGACCGGGTCGAAAATGCTGTCATAGGGCGGGAAGTCGTCCAGCAGACCCAGCGAGGACTGCTCCCCGCCCGGCACCAGCTCAGGGCTGATCCCGAAAGCACGGACCCGGTCGGCAGTCGATTCGCCGACGCAGGCGATCTTCACCCCGGAGAACGCACGGGCGTCCAGACCGAACTCACCAAACTTCTCCCACACCGCACGCACCGCGTTGGTGGAGGTGAACACCACCCACTGGAAACGGCCATCGACCAGACCCTTGACGGCACGTTCCATCTGAGCGGGGCTCCGCGGCGGCTCGACGGCTATGGTCGGCACCTCGATCGGAAGCGCGCCGTAACACGTCAGCCGCTCGCTCATTTCGCCGGCCTGGTCTTTGGTGCGCGGCACCAAGACCGTCCAGCCATACAGTTCGCGGCTCTCCCACCAGTTCAGCTTCGCCCGGCTGGTCACGGTCTTTCCGATGGTGACCACCAGCGGTCCAGTCAGCGGACCCGCCGGGTCGGTGACGCCGAGGGCGGCCGGGTCGGTCAATCCGTGCAGCGTGGTTTCGACCGAACGCTGTTGGCAGGTGGTGCCGTGCGCGGTCACCACGCAAGGCGTGGTGTCGGCCAGCTCGTGCTCGATCAGGGTGCGGGCCGCATCGGCCAGATGCGATGCAGTGGCCTGCAGGATCAGCGGCCCGGGAGCCGCCGCCAGTGCATCCCAGTCGGTGCCTATGGGGTCGACGCGCACATCGGCAACCGTGTGCGACGAGCCCAGCGGCAGCCCGGCGTAGCTCGGGACGGCGCTGGTAGCGGCCAGGCCGGGCACGATCTCGATGTGCAGGTGGCTGCGTGCGACGGCGTTCACCTCGGTGATCACCGCGTCGACCGTCAGCGGGTCACCGGCCACCAGCCGCACCACGTCGGCGCCCGAACGAGCCTCGGCGGTCAGCATCTTGGCGACTTCGGCGGGATCGCCCACCGCTGGGCGGATGTCGGGGGCGCCGGACATGACCGCGGGGGAGGCCTGGCCATGATCCCCGTCGGTCACCCCTTCGGCATTCGCTGAGATCGGCGCGGCGGGCGCCGGGCCAGAGACAGGCGGCAGGTCTTTGCCGATCAGCGCCAGCACCGGCTGCGGCACATCGGGATCGGTGAACACCAGGGCTGCATTGGCCAACACCGTGGCAGCCCGTGTGGTCAACAATCCCGGATCGCCCGGACCGGAACCCACGAAGGTGATGCGGCCCGGTCTCGGCTTACGCCCTCGCGTCGTCATTGTCGCTCCCACGTCACTCTCATTCAATTTCCTCGCGCGGGGTTTTGCCGCGCTTCCCCTATCAGCTCCCCGGCGCCCAGCTCGAACAGCTCCGCGGCCACCGAGAGCCCGAGCTCTCGTGCCCGACCGGGAGTGCCTACGCCGGACGCGCGGATCACGTCGGATCCGTCCAGTGCCGCCACGCAGCCACGCAGCGACAGCTCTTCGAAGACGCGACCGTCCTCATCAATGGACTCGACCACTTCAGCGATCGCTCCCACTGGTGCGGAGCAACCCGCCTCCAGTTCGGCGAGCAGAGCTCGCTCCGCGGTGACCGCCGCGCGTGTGTCGGCGTCGTCCAACTCCGCCAGCACTGCCGCTAACCGACTGTCACCGGCACGGCATTCGACGGCGAGCGCGCCTTGAGCCGGTGCTGGCAACATCTGCACCGGCTCGAGCGCCTCGGTGACATCATCGAGGCGGCCCAGCCGGGCCAGACCGGCCCGGGCCACCACGATGGCGTCAAGATCACCACTGCTTACCCTGTTCAACCTGGTATCTAGGTTGCCTCGTAGGGGGCGGATTTCCAAACCGAGACCCAATGCTCTAAGCTGTGCAGCCCGCCGCGGGGAGGATGTGCCCACCAGCGCCCCGACCGGCAACTCCCCCAACACCAGACCGTCGCGGGCCACCACGGCGTCGCGAGGGTCATTCCGTGGCGGTATCGCCGCCACCGTGAACCTCGGGTCGTCGACCGTTGGCAAATCCTTGTGCGAGTGCACCGCGGCGTCGACGCGGCCGTCTTCGATGGCCTCACGCAACGCGGTTGTGAAGACGCCTACACCGAGGTCTTCGATGGGCGCCGACGACTGGTCGCCCGCAGTACAGATGACGACCAACTCCGCCGGGTGGCCGTTGGCGATGAGGGAGTCTCTGACGGCGGCAGCCTGAGTGGTGGCCAGTAGACTGCCCCGAGTGCCTATCCGGATCACGTGCGCCAATCGGCTACTCGGTGGAATGTTTGGGGCTGGCTTGGGCGCCCTTTGAGTCGTGCGGCGTGCCGTGCGTGCGGGTGCCCGCGTCGAATCTGCTTGACACCACTGGCAATTCACCTGCAGTGGCGACGGCGTCGACGGCCGTCTGGTCAAGTTCGAAGAGCTCTCGCAATGCCTCCGCGTAGCTGTCGCCGCCGGGGGCACTGGCCAGCTGCTTAATCCGCACAGTGGGTGCGTGCAGCAGCTTGTCCACCACCCGCCGCACGGTGCGGGCCACCTCCTCGCGCTGAGCGCTCGCAAGCCCGGGCAGCCGGTTGTCCAGGCGCAGTAACTCCGCTTCGACCACATCGGCGGCTCGCTGGCGCAACGCGGTCACCGTCGGGGTGACCTCGGCCATCCGCTGCCCCGCCAGATAGGCAGCAACTTCGGCCGCAACGATGTGGCGTGCTGCGTCGACGTCGGCAGCGGCGGCATGAGCCGAAGGTTCATGCTGCACCCGGTCCACATCGATGACCCAGACGCCGGGCAGTCCGGCCACCGCCGTGTCGACGTCGCGAGGCATGCCCAGATCGCATATCACCAACGGGTGGGTCGCTTCGTCGCGATGTGCGGCAGCCAGTGCATGATGCACATCGGCCAGCGAAACCACCGGCCTCACCGCCCCGGTACAGCTCACCACGACGTCGGCGCTCGCCAATTCGTCGGCCAGCTGGTCAAGGGTGAGCGCCTCGGCCGGCACACCCGATTCGCCGATCCTGCGGACCAGCCGCTGCGCCCGGGATAGCGAACGGTTGAGTACGCCGATGCGTCCGACACCGGCCCGGGTCAGGTGTGCCGCTGACAATGCGCCCATCGCTCCGGCGCCGATCACCACGGCGGTCTTGCCTCCCAGCCCGCCGAGCCTGCGCCCGGCCATGTCCAGAGCGACCGACACCACGGAGGCGCCGGCCGCGTCGATGGCGGTTTCGGAATGCACCCGTTTACCCACCGACAGCGCCCGCTGGGCCAGCTCGTGCAGCACCCGGCCGACGGTGCGGTTGGCCTCGGCGGTGGCATACGCACGACGCACCTGCCCAAGCACCTGCTGCTCGCCGATCACCGCCGAATCCAGACCACTGGCAACCGCGAACAGATGCTCGACGGCGGCCTCGCTGTAGCGGACGTAGGCGTATTGGGTCAGGTCGCCCATCGACATGCCGGAGTATTCCGACAGCACTTGCCCAATCACTGATAATCCGCCGTGGAACGCGTCCACCACGGCGTAGACCTCGACCCGGTTACACGTCGACAGGACCATGGCCTCGGTGACCAGCGGCGACTGGAGCATCCGGTCAACGATCTTGATCTGATCGGACTCGTCGATGCTGAGTTGTTCCAGGACCGAGACCGGCGCACTGCGGTGCGAGACCCCGAAGAGCAGGATGCTCACGGCAGCATCACCTGGCCAGCCCCCTTGCTATTCACCAGTAACTCAACTGGTGCCTACGGTAATCGTTTATCAGCCGGCCTACCAAATAATCGGCCCGGCGCCCACCGGCGGCTGCGCGGCCCGTCCCCGGCCGCCTTGTTATCGGGCGAGATCAGCGCGGAGCCGGGCTTCGTCGATCTCCCAGTAACTATGCTCGCGGCCGTCCAGCAGGATCACCGGCAGGCGGTCGCCGAACTCGGCCCGCAACCCGGGGTTGCCCGCCGATGCCACGGCGTCGACATCAGTCGTGGAAAGGTCGAAACCAAGCTCACCAGCCAGTTCAGCCAGCCGGGCATGTACTCGCGCGCAGATAGTGCACCCGTCCCGGGTCAGCAGCTGGACCTGCGGCCGGCTTGTGGCCTTGCTCATGCCATCAGTGTGTCCCTTCGCGCGTGAGGTACTCACAGAGGGCTTTGCGGGTGAATTGTCGGGCCGCACCGTCGTCGTTACGTTGCCGCTGTGGCTGCTACAGAAAATCTGCGCGTCGACCCTATGGTGCTGCAGGGGTT
>JBEKNM010000030.1:0-16445 GCA_049522835.1 Mycobacterium sp. | reverse complement strand
TGCCGCCGCGGCGGCCGCTTTGACCTCGAACAGGCTGATGCGGGCTTCGCGCGCGGCAGTGTCGGCCCGGACTCCCTCAAGGATGGAGTCAAGCACTGTTGCCGGACTCATGCCTGTCGTTTCCTTTCCTGCTGTCACAACCCACGGTTGCCCAGCCGGTCCCCAGCCAATTTCGACGACGCCCCTGAAGGGTAGCGACCGTGTGCTCGCGGTCCTTCACCGCCCCTCGGTGTCAGACTCGCGGGGCCGCTCGGTCGGGTCGCGGCCCTCGTCAAGCGCATCCCAGATCATCCGCTCCGACATCTCTGGTGTCCCCGGCTTCTCCAGCATCGGCCCTTCCGCGTCGTCGCGCCGGGCAATCAAACGGCGAGTCGCGGGCGCCGCATATTTCGTCGCGCCGCCGCGTGTCGACCCGAGAATCGAAGCCGATCGCATCAGCAGAGCAGCGGCAACCAAAGTGCACACCGCGGCCAGCACCGCGGCTGTCGCACCCGAATAACGCCGCTCGCTCCCCACCAGCGACATCACCGAGATATGCGCAAGATCGGCCCCACGTACCGCCACGTCCGGGATCACCCACAGGCTGACACCGAGGTAGCCGATGGTAAGGCTCGCCGCTGCCAATAGCCCGGCCAGCGCCCGCAGTGGCCAGTCGCGGACCGCCAGCGCCGCGACGGCCGCGGCCAGCATGAGCAGCGCCATCGGCAGCAGGGCCGTCGACCAAGATGCGCCGGACAGTATCACCTCCTTCGGCGGACCCAGCCCGTCGAACGACCGGATAATCACCCAGGGCAGCCGTGACGCCGTCCACAGCGCTCCGGCGGCGATCACCAGCAACAGCTGGGCCAGCCCGATCGTCAGTCGACTCGTCTTTGCGGTGAGCCGGACGGCCCTGGCATCAGCCATAGCGGCTCGTGTCCGGAGCGACCAGCGTCTCAGCCGCGGCGATCGCATTCAGCACCGCCCGCGCCTTGTTGCTCGCCTCGGCGTGTTCGTAAGGCCCGTTAGAGTCAGCCACTACCCCACCGCCGGCCTGGACATAGGCGGTGCCGCCGCGCATCAGCGCAGTGCGGATGGCGATGGCGAAGTCAGCATTGCCGGCGAAGTCGAGGTATCCGACCACGCCGCCGTAGAGACCGCGGCGCGTCTTTTCCACCTCTTCGATCAGCTCCATGGCCCGCACTTTTGGGGCACCCGACAAGGTGCCGGCCGGGAAGCAGGCCGTCACCGCATCCAAGGCGGTGCGGCCCTCACCGAGCATCCCGGTCACCGTGGACACCAGGTGCATCACGTGGCTATAGCGCTCGATGTGGCTGTAATCCTCGACGCGAACAGTGCCCGGCGTACAAACCCGGCCGAGGTCGTTGCGGCCCAGGTCGACAAGCATCAAGTGCTCGGCTCGCTCTTTGTCATCGGCCAACAGCTCCTTTTCCAGCAGCTGATCCTCTTCCTCGTCCTGCCCCCGCCACCGGGTTCCGGCGATCGGATGCGTCTTCGCCCAGCCGTCGTTGACGGTGACGAGCGCCTCCGGGCTGGATCCGATGATCGAAAAGTCAGTCGCGCCATCGCTATTCGGCACATGCAGCAGATACATGTACGGGCTTGGATTGGTGACCCGCAGGATGCGGTAAACGTCGATCGGATCGACATCGGTATCCATCTCGAAGCGCTGCGAAGGCACCACCTGAAAGGCTTCACCGGCCGCTATCTGCTCGACGAGGTACTCGACGATCTTTCCGTATTCCTCGACGGTGCGCTGGGCTCGGTGTCGAGGCTCGGGCCTGCTGAATGTGGCAACTGTCGACGGCAGCGGCTGGCCCAGCGCCGCGGTCATCACATCCAGCCGCGCGATCGCGTCATCGTAGGCCCATTCGACGCGTTCATCAGTGCCGTTCCAGTTCACGGCGTTGGCGATCAGCGTGATGGTGCCCTCGTGGTGGTCGACCGCCGCCACATCGGTGGCGAGTAGCAGCACCATGTCCGGCAGCTGGAGATCGTCGACGGCCAGTTCGGGCAGGCGTTCCAGGCGCCGCACCAGGTCGTAGGCGAAGAAGCCGACCATGCCGCCCGACAGCGGCGGAAGCCCTGGCACAGCGGCGGTGGCCAGCAGCTGCAGGCTGGTCCGCAGCGCGTCCAGCGGGTCACCGCCCGTCGGCGCATCCCGCGGCACAGCACCCAGCCATACCGCTTCGCCGTCGCGCACAGTCAGCGCGGATGGTGCCCCTGCGCCGATGAACGACCACCGCGACCAGGACCGGCCGTTCTCGGCGGACTCCAGCAGGAACGTCCCCGGGCGATCAGCGGCCAGTTTGCGGTAGGCCGACAGCGGCGTCTCGCTGTCGGCCAAGACTTTACGGGTCACCGGAACCACGCGGTGCCCGGCTGCCAGCCGGCAGAAGTCCTCCCGTGAGGTGGTTGCGGCGAGGTGGGCGTGCACCGAACCATCCTCGCAGATACGTCGCTGGGCACCGGCCGCCCGGCGACGATGCAGGCCGCGCAGGCGGCGTGAGCTGGGGGTACCCCCAGCCCCGGAGGGCGGTAGGGGGCGAGTCGGGCACCGGCGTAGCCTGACGGCCATGAAACCTGGTGACACCGTAGTCGACTTCGAACTTCCCGATCAGACCGGAACGCCGCGCAAGCTCAGCGCACTGCTCGCCGATGGACCCGTCGTCTTGTTCTTCTATCCAGCCGCGATGACACCCGGCTGCACCAAGGAAGCCTGCCACTTTCGCGACTTGGCTTCAGAATTTGGCGCCGTTGGGGCCAACCGGGTCGGCATCAGCGTCGACCCCGTGCAAAAGCAGGCCAAGTTCGCCGACTCGCAGAAATTCGATTACCCGCTGCTTTCGGACACCGAAGGCACCGTCGCCACGCAGTTCGGCGTAAAGCGCGGCCTGCTTGGCAAACTGATTCCGGTCAAACGCACGACCTTTGTCATCGACACCGATCGCAAGGTGCTCGACGTAATCTCCAGTGAATTCAGCATGGACACCCACGCTGACAAAGCGCTGGAGACGCTTCGGGCGCGTTCTTCGGCGTAGCGCCACACCCCTTGCTCGCGGTGCCCCGTCAGGGGATGATCGCCAAAAACACGTAAGCGGCGAGCAACACCAGATGCAGCTCGCCCTGTAGGCGGGTAGCCCGCCCGGGCACCACGGTCAGCACGCTGATCACGACGGTGAGGGTGAACAGCACCAACTGGGTGGCGCCAAGGCCGAGTACCAGCGGTCCTTTGAGCCATATCGAGGCCAGCGCGATCGCCGGGATGGTGAGCCCGATGCTGGCCAGCGCCGAACCATAGGCCAGATTGAGGCTCGTCTGGATACGGCCCAGCCGCGCGGCACGCCCCGCCGCGAGTGTCTCCGGCAGCAACACCAGCGCTGCGATCACCACGCCGACGAATGAGTGCGGGAAGCCGGCCGCTGACACCAAATCCTCGATCGCCGGCGACAGCTGCTCGGCCAGACCCACCACCGCGACCAGCGCGACAAGAAGCAGCCCCAGGCTCCTCAGCGCCGCTTCGGTGCTCGGCGGTTCCGCGTGACTTTCATCCTCGAAAAAGCTTTTTTGGCCCTTCTGTGCGATCGGTAGAAAGAAGTCCCGGTGCCGCACGGTTTGAGTGAATACAAACAGCAGATACAGCCCCAGCGAAGCGACCGCGGCGAATGCCAACTGGCCGGGTGTGAATTCCTGGCCCGCGTGGCTGGTGGTGAACGTGGGCAGCACCAGGCTCAGCGTCGCCAGCGTGGTCAGCGTGGCCAACGCGGTTCCGCTGCCGTGAGCGTGGAACAACGTCACGCCATACCGCTGGGAACCCAGCAGCAGTGACAAACCGACAATCCCGTTCGTGCTGATCATCAACGCGCCGAACGCGGTGTCCCTGGCCAGCGTCGCCGCCTCGTTCCCGCCGGACGCCATGAGCGCGATGATGAGGGCCACCTCGATCACCGTCACTGCGGCGGCGAGCACCAGCGACCCGAACGGCTCGCCGACCCGGTGTGCGACCACCTCCGCGTGGTGCACCGCGGCCAGCACCGCGCCGATGAGCAATGCTGCCTCCAGCACGACCAGCACCGGTCCGAGCTCCGCACCCCAGGTCAGTGCCAGCGCGATAAGGGCGAGCAGCGGTACCACCACAGTCCACGACACCCGTTTCAACATCGCCCGCCATTCTCGTCGAACCCACCCACGAGCACCCACCGCCCCGTCAGCGCACCGCCGTGCGTCGCTCTCGTGCGATTACTCGCTTGGCGCGGTTGAGGCCTCAGTAGCATGCTCACATGCCGCAAAGCGATGGCCGCACCGAAGGCCTGCTAGAGGGACAGGTGTTTGCCGGCTACACCATCGTTAGGCGCTTGGGGGCCGGCGGAATGGGGCAGGTGTATCTGGCACAGCATCCCCGTCTGCCGCGCCGCGACGCACTCAAAATTCTGCCCGGCGAGCTGACCGCGAATCTTGAATTCCGCCAACGCTTTAACCGAGAGGCCGACCTAGCCGCCAGCCTGTACCACGAGCACATCGTCGGAATCCACGACCGCGGTGAATACCAGGAACAACTGTGGATCTCGATGGACTATGTGGAGGGAACCGACGCCGCCAAACTGCTGCGCAGCCAGTATCCGTCCGGAATGCCCCAAGCAGACGTCGTCGAGATCATTTCGGCCGTCGCCGAAGCGCTGGATTACGCCCATTCACGCGGATTGCTGCATCGCGACGTCAAACCCGCCAACATCTTGCTGGGCTCGACTTCTCCTGCCAGCCCCCGACGGCGGATCCTGCTCGCCGATTTCGGGATCGCCCGCGAGCTGGGCGAGATCAGCGGCCTGACTGCGACGAACATGCTGATGGGCACCACCGCGTACTGCGCGCCCGAGCAACTGCAGGGTTCAGATCTCGACGCGCGGGCCGACCAATACGCGCTCGGATGCACCGCGTTTAACCTGCTGACCGGGTCCGCCCCGTTCGAGCATTCCAACCCTGCGGTGGTGATCACCCAGCACTTGTCCGCCCCACCGCCGCTGGTCGGTAACCGGCGAATCGAGTTGGCAGCATTCGATGACGTCATCACCAAAGCGATGGCCAAAACCCCCGACGAACGCTATGCGTCGTGCGCGGACTTCGCGTCGGCATTAGCCGCTCAGGCGGTCACTGCTACAGCAGACGCGGCGAGCCCCACCGAAGTGATCGCAGCGCCGACCGAAGTGATCGCAGCGCCCCAGGGCGCGCTACCGAAACCGCGCAGCAGCTGGCGCGGGCCTGCAACCGTGATCGCGGCGCTCGTCGCAGTTGCGCTGGTCGGACTGGCGGCACTCGTCGGTATCCGCATGATTCGCGGGCAAGACCACCCGCCCGGCAGCGCCCCTTCGGCGTCACTACCGCCATCGCGGGCCCACACCTCAGCCCCGTCAGCGCCGGCGATCAAGCTGTCCAGCCAAGTCACCGATCAATCAGGCGTGCTGGGCCCCCTTGAGTACGACGCGGTGAACAGAGCAGTCACCAAGCTCCTCAACGCACGCGGCGCCCGGCTCTGGGTGGTGTACGTCAATAATTTCGGCGGACTCAAGCCGTTCAGGTGGGCCGAGGACACCGTGCGCGCCAACGGTTTCACCGATACCGACGCCCTGCTGGCCATCGCCACCGACGAACCGGCCTTCGCCTTCCGGGTGCCGAACGCGGTGACCAACGGAAAGGCCATCGATGTCGAGATCATTCGGCGCGACCGTATCCATCCGGCCGTTGTCCGGCGCGAATGGACCCGTGCGGCGATAGCCGCAGCCAACGGACTGGACGTAGCGCCCAGCTAGCCCTCTGGTTCCAGCAGCACGTCGGCATCAAAGCAACTGTGGTCGCCGGTGTGACAAGCACCGCCGACCTGGTCGACCGTCAACAGCACGGTGTCGCCGTCGCAGTCCAAGCGCACCGAGTGGACGTGCTGAGTGTGACCGGACGTCGCGCCCTTGACCCACTGTTCGGCACGGGATCGCGAATAGTAAGTCGCTTCACGGGTTTTCAGGGTGTGCGCCAGTGCCTCGTCATCCATCCAGGCGACCATCAGCACGTCGCCGCTGCCGCGCTCCTGCACGACGGCGGTGAACAGTCCCTCGGCGTTGCGCTTGAGGCGCGCGGCGATGTCTGGGTCGAGCGTCATCGCACGATGTTCCTTACGGTGATGTGTTCCAAGGCCATGGCGGCCTTCACCTGCCCGATCGTGAGCTCGCGGAAGTGAAAGACACTGGCCGCCAATACCGCGTCGGCGCCGGCGGCGACTGCGGGTGCGAAGTGTTCGGCAGCACCGGCGCCGCCGCTGGCGATCACCGGCACGGTGACCGCGGCGCGGACCGCCCGCAGCATCGCCAGGTCGAACCCGGCTTTGGTGCCGTCGGCGTCCATCGAGTTCAGCAGGATCTCTCCCACGCCGAGGTCGGCGCCGTGGGCGGCCCACTCGACGGCGTCGATGCCGGTGCCGCGGCGGCCGCCGTGGGTGGTGACCTCCCAGCCCGAGGGCGTCGACGGTGATCCGGCGGGCACCGTGCGGGCGTCAACGGACAACACGATGCACTGGGAGCCGAACTGTGTTGCCATTTCTGCCAGCAGGCCCGGGCGGGCGATGGCGGCGGTGTTGACCGAGACCTTGTCGGCCCCCGCGCGCAGCAAGATATCGACATCGGCCACCGTGCGCACCCCGCCGCCGACGGTCAGCGGGATGAACACCTGCTCTGCGGTCTGGCGGACCACGTCCAGCATGGTGGCCCGGCCCGACGACGACGCGGTCACGTCAAGAAAGGTCAGCTCGTCGGCGCCTTCGGCGTCGTAGGCCGCGGCAAGCTCCACGGGATCACCCGCATCCCGAAGGTTCTCGAAATTGACGCCCTTGACCACCCGCCCGTCGTCGACGTCCAGGCAGGGAATCACGCGTACGGCAAGGCCGGTACCTGAGTACATCTCAGTAGTCCTCCGGTTCGCCGGTGCTGCGCAGGATCTCGAGGATCTCGCCGTGCGCGCCGGGTGCCGCGGCCAGCACTGACCGCGACAGGTGGGTCCACGGTTTGCCGGCCAGGTCGGTGACGACGCCGCCCGCGGCCTGCACCAACGCGATCCCGGCCGCGTGGTCCCAGACATGGCCGCCGAAATTTATTGCGCCGCTGAGAATTCCGTCGGCAACGTAGGCGAGGTCGATACCCGTGGAGCCATGCATGCGCAATCGCGACGAAGTTCGGCTGAGACTCTCCAGCACCGCCAGCCGGTAGCGTCCCGGGAACCGGCCCCGCGAGTCGGCGCTGAACGTGCCCACTCCGATCAGCGAGTCAGCCGGCTCGGTGGCTGCCAGCATCGGCTGCGGTACATCGTTTTTCATCAGCGGACCACCTGCGACGGCGGTATAGCGCTCGTCGGTGAACGGCAACCACGTCAGGCCGGCCACCGGATCGCCGTCGTGCAGCAGGCCCAACAGAATCGCGGCCATCGGCGATCCGGCGGCGTAGTTGAATGTGCCGTCGATCGGGTCCAGCACCCACACCCACGGCGAGTCGACGGCCTGGCCGCCGAATTCCTCGCCGTGCACCCCGATTCCGGTGGCGTCTGCCAGCGCGGCGACGACCTGCCGCTCGATCGCAAGATCGACTTCGGTGGCGAAGTCGTTGCCCTTCTTGGGGACCGCGGAATCGGCACGATGGCCCGCCAGGAACGGCTCCACTGCTGCGTCGAGAATCGCCGACGCCTCAGCCACCAGCGCGTCCAGGTCCATTGCGCGTTTACTCCCGCACCGCGGCGAGCGCCTGCGGCAACGTGAACCGGCCGGCGTAAAGGGCCTTGCCCACGATGGCGCCCTCGACCCCGCGGCCGGTGAGAGTGGCGATGGCGCGCAGGTCGTCCAGGCTGGACACGCCGCCGGACGCGATGACCGGGGCTTCGGTGCGATCGGCGACACGAGCCAGCAGGTCGAGATTGGGGCCGCCCAGTGTCCCGTCCTTGGTGACGTCGGTAACGACGAACCGCGAACATCCCTCGCTGTCAAGGCGTTCCAGCACACCCCAAAGGTCGCCACCGTCGGTTTCCCAGCCGCGTCCACGCAACCGGTGCTCGCCTGCTGGATTCCCGGGGTCGATCTGGACGTCCAGGCCGACAGCGACTTTGTCACCGTGCTCGGCGATCACCCGCGCACACCACTGCGGGTTCTCGAGAGCGGCGGTGCCCAGGTTGACCCGAGCGCAGCCGGTGGCCAGCGCCGCGGCCAGCGAATCGTCGTCACGAATCCCGCCGGACAGCTCGACCTGCACGTCGAGCTTGCCGACGACCTCAGCGAGCAGTTCGCGGTTGGAACCGCGGCCGAAAGCAGCGTCCAGATCGACCAGGTGGATCCAGTCGGCACCGTCGCGCTGCCAGCCCAGCGCCGCGTCCGCCGCCGAGCCGTACTCGGTCTCACTGCCCGCCTTGCCTTGCACCAAGCGCACAGCACGACCCTCGACCACGTCGACAGCGGGTAAAAGTATCAGCGACATGGCTAAAGTCCCTCGACCCAATTGCTCAGCACGGCCGCACCGGCATCCCCACTCTTCTCCGGGTGGAATTGGGTGGCGGCCAGCGGGCCGTCCTCAACCGCGGCCAAAAACGGCACTTGATGCGTCGCCCATGTCAGCATCGCTTCGGATGAGCCTTCCCATTGCTGGGCGGCATACGAGTGCACGAAATAGAAACGCGTGCCGGCATCCAAACCTTTGAACAGTGCGCTGCCCGGTGCCGCGTCGACCACGTTCCAGCCCATGTGCGGAACCACCGGGGCATCCAGCCGGGAGACGGTGCCGGGCCATTGCCCGCAGCCTTTTGTCTCCACCCCGAACTCGACACCGCGGGCGAACAAGATCTGCATGCCGACGCAGACCCCGAGCACCGGACGCCCGGCGGCGACCCGCTCGGAGACAATCTGCTCCCCCGCGATTTTCCGCAGCCCGGTCATGCAGGCCTCGAATGCGCCTACTCCGGGTACCAGGAGCCCGTCGGCTGCCATCGCGGCCTCAGCGTCCGCGGTCACTTCGACCGACGCGCCAACGCGCTGCAGGGCGCGTTGGGCCGACCGCAGGTTTCCTGAGCCGTAATCGAGCACTACAACCGATGGTTGGCGGGAAGTGCTGGTCACAAAACACCTTTGGTGGACGGCACACCCGACACCCGGGGATCGGGCTCGACCGCCTGACGCAAGGCGCGGGCCACGGCCTTGTACTGCGCTTCGGTGATGTGGTGCGGGTCGCGCCCGTACAGGACGCGTACGTGCAGCGCGATGCGGGCGTTGGCCGCCAGCGACTCGAACACGTGCCGGTTGATGACCGTGTGGTAGGGCACCGAGCTGCCGGCAATGGTGGTGTGCTGCAGGTGATCCGGCTCCCCGGTGTGCACGCAATAGGGCCGGCCGGAAACGTCGACCACAGCGTGGGCCAGCGTCTCGTCCATCGGGATGAAAGCGTCCCCGAACCGGCGGATGCCCTTCTTGTCGCCTAGGGCCTGCCCGAGTGCCTGACCAAGTGCGATAGCGGTGTCCTCGATGGTGTGGTGCCCTTCGATCTCGACATCGCCCTTGGTGCGCACCATCAGGTCGAAGCTGGCATGACTGCCCAGCGCTGTCAGCATGTGGTCGTAGAACGGGACACCGGTGTCGACGTGCACCTGTCCGGTGCCGTCGAGATCCAGCTCGATGACGATGTCGGATTCGCGGGTGCGGCGCTCGATACGCGCGCGGCGGATCGCGGGGGTAACTACTGTCCCTGTTTCGAAGGCTGTCACGGTGCTCCTACGGTTGTGACTGGGGCGGCGATCTGGGCGCTGACGCGCAGGAACGCGTCGTTCTCGTCAGTTAGTCCCGTGGTGGCGCGCAGGTAGCCGGGAATCCCGACATCGCGGATCAGGACGCCGGCATCCAGATAGCGTTGCCAGGTGGCGGGGGCGTCGGTGAATTCTCCGAACAACACGAAGTTTGCGTCACTCGAGATTACCCGAAAACCCATGCTGGTCAGCGCCGTTGTCACCCGTTCGCGTTCGGCGATCAGCGTGGCGACACTGCCCAGGGTGTCGTCGGCGTGCCGCAGCGCGGCCCGGGCTGCGGCTTGGGTGACCGACGACAAGTGGTACGGCAACCGCACCAGCAGCAGCGCCTCAACCAGCGCCGGCGTGGCGATCAAGTACCCGAGTCTGCCGCCGGCGAAGGCGAACGCCTTGCTCATGGTCCGGGTGACGACCAGCCGGGTTGGATATTCCCCGACCAGCGTGATGGCGCTGGGCTGCGAGGAGAACTCACCGTAGGCCTCATCGACGATCAAGATTCCCGGCGCCACGTCGAGCAGCCTGCGTAGATCCGGCAACGAAACGCTCTGTCCGGACGGGTTATTGGGGCTGGCGATGAACACCACGTCTGGCCTGCGCTCGGTGACGGCGGCGACGGCGGCGTCGATGTCGAGGCTGAAGTCGTCGGCGCGGGCGGCCTCGATCCATTCGGTGCGGGTGCCGTCGGAGATGATCGGGTGCATCGAGTAGGACGGGACAAACCCGATCGCGGTGCGCCCCGGTCCTCCGAACGCCTGCAGCAGCTGTTGCAGGATCTCATTGGAACCATTCGCGGCCCATACGTTTTCGGTACTGACCTGGCTACCGGTCTGCGCGGTGAGGTACGCGGCCAGATCACGGCGCAGGGCTACCGCATCGCGGTCGGGATAGCGGTGCAGGTCCACGGCCGCTTCCTGCACCGACCGTACGACGTCGTCAACCAGCGCCTGGGTGGGCGGGTGCGGGTTCTCGTTGGTGTTCAGCCGCACTGGTACCGCCAACTGCGGTGCGCCGTAAGGCGATTTACCACGCAGGTCGTCGCGCAGCGGCAGGTCGTCCATCGTGGGCCTGGACGCGCTCATCGCTCAAACCTCCGCCGTACTGCCTCACCGTGCGCCGGCAGGTCTTCGGCTTTGGCCAGTGTGATCACGTGGCCGGAGACGTCTTTGAGCGCCGCCTCGGTGTAGTCGACGACGTGGATGCCACGCAAGAACGTCTGCACAGACAGGCCGCTGGAATGCCGGGCATTGCCTGCGGTCGGTAGCACGTGGTTAGACCCGGCGCAGTAGTCGCCGAGGCTGACCGGCGAGTATGGACCGACGAAAATCGCTCCGGCCGAGCGTATTTGGCTGGCGACACGAGGGGCGTCGGCGGTCTGGATCTCCAGGTGTTCGGCGGCATAGGCGTTCACGACCTTGACGCCGGCGTCCAGGTCGTCGACCAGAATGATCGCCGACTGGGGTCCGCCCAGCGCGGCCGCCACCCGTTCGCGGTGCACCGTGGTCTGCAGCTGGGCAGCCAATTCGGTATCGGTGGCGTCGGCCAGCGCCAAGTTCGGCGTCACCAGCACACTGCCGGCCAGCTCGTCGTGTTCGGCCTGACTGATCAGATCAGCGGCCACATGCGCCGGGTCGGCGGTCTGGTCTGCCAGGATGGCGATCTCGGTCGGCCCGGCCTCGGCGTCGATACCGACGCGTGAGCGGCAGAGCCGCTTGGCGGCGGTGACGTAGATATTGCCCGGTCCGGTGATCAAGTCGACCGGAGGCAACTCAGCGCCGTCGATGTCGGTGCCGCCGTAGGCCATCAACGCGATCCCCTGCGCCCCGCCCACCGCCCAGACCTCGTCGACGCCCAACAGACGGGCCGCGGCCAGGATCGTCGGGTGGGGTAACCCGTCGAAAGCAGCCTGCGGCGGGCTGGCCACCACCAGCGAGTCGACGCCGGCGGCCTGCGCGGGCACTACGTTCATCACCACGCTGGACGGGTAGACGGCATTGCCGCCGGGCACATAGAGGCCGACCCGCTCGACGGGAACCCACCGCTCGGTGACGGTCGCGCCCGGGCCAAGCGCGGTGGTGACGTCAGTACGGCGCTGGTCGGCGTGCACGGCGCGGGTCCGCTCGATCATCACGCGCAGCGCGTCGCGGACGTCGGGGGCCAATCCGGCCAGTGCCGCGTCCAGCGCGGCGCCGGGCACCCGTACGGCCGGAGGCCGCACGCCGTCGAACGAGGCCCCGAACTCTAAAGCCGCCTCGGCTCCGCGCTCGGCGACGGCCTGCACGATCGGGCGCACCTGAGGCAGCACCGCCTCCACGTCGGCACCGCCGCGCGGCAGCGCAGCCCGCAACCGGGCAGCCGTCAACTCCGCGCCCCGCAGGTCAATACGGGCCATCAAGGGTGGTGGCGTGGTGCTCATTGCACCCATTGTCCCAGAGCAACTCAAATGGATATCCGACCGGTACAGTGCCGGTGAAGAGGCCCACACCGTATTTACTAGCTTTCGTCCAGGGAGCCACCATGTCCGCAACGGATCACCCCAATAACGCCCCCGGCGTTCCCATGGTGTTCCCGCCCTGGTTTGAGCGCTTTCAGATCAAATACCTCAACCCGGCGCTCAAACCGATCGCGCGGTACCTGCCCGGAACCGCAACCATCAAGCACCGCGGCCGCACGTCCGGCAAGCCGTACGAGACCATCGTGACCACCTACCGCAAGGGGAACGTGCTGGCCATCGCGCTGGGCCACGGGAAAACGAACTGGGTGAAGAACGTGCTGGCCGCCGGCGGAGCCGACGTTCAATTCACCCGCCGCGAGGTGCACATCACCAACCCGCGGATTCTGCCCGCCGGCTCCGACGGCGCAGGGCTGCCGCGTATGGCGCGCATGCAATTGCGCCGGGTCGGGGTTTTCGTCGGCGATATCGCCTGAGCTGCCCGCGCAGCCTATGCCCGGGTGAAGACGGTCTTGCCGGTCATCGTCGGCCAGACCGACGGGGCGTCCTCCCACGGAACGACTCGGTCGACGGCCGGCGACAGGTCCAATCCGTCGGCGAGCAGGTCGAGCACCTGCGGGATCACCACACGCGCGTTGACCCGCCCGGTGACCAACCGCACACCGCGGGTGTACATCGAGAGCAACGGCACCTCGACCGTGGGTTGGTAGTAGATCCCCGTGTCGGTGCACACGCCGTCGGGCCAGGTCGAGCGCAGCGTGGCGGCGAGCAACGACACATCGGCGGACGTATGCACGGTGACGGGATACCGGTCCCACGACTTGTCCGGCTTTACCCGATCGTGGACCGTCGCTCCGAGCTTCTCGGCGGCCGCCAGCCGCTGGGCGTCGGTGTCGACGTAATCGACATGGGCTCCCAGCGCTGCTGCGAAGGCAGCTGAGTACAACCCGATCGACAGCCGCCCGACCACGAGCACGCGGCGATCGACCGGATCGAGCCTGGCCAGCTCCTCCTCAAATGGCCCGACGGCCCGCCAGCCATCGGGAATGTTGTCCGACAGGGACGCAATCGAGATGGCGTCCACCGCATCGGGGACTGAGATGAGCATCGCGTCGGCGTAGGGCACGAGCACCAGATCCGACATGAAGCCGCCACCATCCAGGCCGGAAATCGGGGCCATCCCGTAGGTCGCCATCAGCGGCAGCGAGCCGCATGAACCGGTCACGCCACGGCGGCATTCGCGGCAGCTTCCGCAGCTGATCTGAAAGGGCACAACCACCCGGTCGCCCACCTGAACACCGCGCACATCGTCGCCCACAGCGACGACCTCGGCCAGGCCCTCATGACCGACCGCGTGTCCGGGCGGCACTGGCAGCCAGCCTTGGCTAACACCGACATCCAGATCACAACAGGCCACCATCAGCGGCTTGACCAGCGCCTGCTCGGGCGCCGTGATTCTCGGGTCGGGCACGTCGCGCCATGCATATCGGCCGACCTCTTCAAACGTCAATTGCCTCATCACAGCATTCTTGGGTGGTCACTCAAGTATTGTCAATAGCATGCCGAGACCCGATCGCAGCCGCGCGGCGCTGGTACAGACAGCCGCCACCTTGTTCCGGCGCCAAGGCTATGCAGCCACCGGACTCAACCAGATCCTCGACGAGGCCGGCGTCAAAGCCGGTTCGCTGTATCACCACTTCCCGCAGGGCAAGCAACAGTTGGCCGCCGCGGTCGTCGACTCCGCGGGGTCCGGCATCGAGCAGCTGCTGCGCCGCTTCCTGGCAACTGATCGGCCAGTGGCCGACATCGTCGATCGGTGGATCGACCTGCTGGTGGCGGGGCTGGCCGGCGACCAGCGCGACGGGTGTCCCATCGAGCCGATCGCCACCGAGTCGGTAAACGCGAGTCCGTTGGTACGCGCAGCCTCGGCGCGCGCCTTCACGGGATGGTGTGTGGCCATCGAGGAACGGCTGAGCTCGGAAGGCTGGTCCGACAACGACGCGGAAACGGTTGCGCTCGCGGTGATCTCATTGATCGAGGGAGCGCTGATCCTATCTCGAATCGCGGGAGACCCGGCCGCGCTCAGTGCCGCCAAGCCCGCGGCGCGTTCGTTGCTCAGGGCCTGAAGCGTTACATATCCAGGCCGATGTCGAGTACGTGCACCGAGTGGGTCAGTGCCCCGACGGCCAGGTAGTCGACGCCGGTCGCCGCGTAGGTCGCCGCGGTCTCCAGGCTGAGCCCGCCGGATGATTCGAGCAGAACGGCGGGGGCGCGGGCGTCTCGACGCTGCACGGCCATCTGCGTCTGCCACACCGGGAAGTTGTCCAGCAGGATCAGCTCGGGCTTTTCGGCCAGCACGGCATCGAGTTGCTCGAGAGAGTCCACTTCGACCTCGCACGGCAGGTCGGGTGCAGCGTCGCGCACCGCCCGCAGTGCGTCGACCACCGACCCCGCGGCCGCGACATGGTTGTCCTTGATCAATGCCGCGTCGCCCAGCCCCAGGCGGTGGTTGACGCCCCCGCCGACACGCACCGCGTATTTCTGCAGCGCGCGCAGGCCGGGCAGGGTTTTGCGGGTGTCGCGGATCTTGGCCTTGGTGCCTTGCACGGCATCCACCCAGGCCGCGGTCACCGTGGCGATCCCCGACAGGTGGCAAATCAGGTTCAGCATGGTCCGCTCCGCGGTCAACAGGCCCCGGGTTTCCGCTTCCACGGTCAACACCGACTCACCCGGCTGCAACCTGGCACCGTCCTCGACCCGCTCAAGCACTTGGTAGCCGCCCGCACCGATCACCTCGTCGAGTACCAACAACGCGACGTCCAGCCCAGCGATCACGCCGGGCTCACGTGGCACCATCGACGCCGTCGCCACCGCCCCGGCAGGCACCGTCGCCGACGTGGTGATGTCGGGCCCATAGCGCAGATCCTCGTCGAGACCGCGCCGAATAATGTCTCGAGCGGCCGACAGCTCGCAGTCGGACAGCGTCATCAACCCAGCCATCAGCTCACTGCCGCCAACGCCTCCGCACGCATCGCGTTTGGGTCGTCCGTGTTTCGGTTTTCCATGAGCCGAACCACGATGCTGCGTGCCTCTTCTGGCACGGCGCCCGAGTACTCCGCGCGGTGGTGGCAACCGCGACTTTCGTTGCGGGCCAGGGCCGCGGCGGTCACCGCCCGGGCGGTCAGTGCCAATGCCACGTCCTCGAAATCGCGACGGTCCGCCACCTCGCGAACCCGTGCCACAGATAGTGCATCGGACAACCGGTGCAGCCCGGCGGCATTGCGCATCACTGAGGCATCCCGGCTCATCGCCCGCTGCAATTCGCGGCGCTTGGGTGCGGTGTGGGTGATCGGCTCAGGCAGCGTCACGCGCCCCCGCCCGGCAGCCGCTGCGTGTGCCGCCGCCGCCTTTCCGGCGCGGCCACCGACCACCAAACCTTCCAGCAAGCTGTTGGACGCCAACCGATTGGCGCCGTGCATCCCGGTGCGGGCCACCTCGCCCACTGCGTAGAGCCCGGGCAACTCGGTTTGGCCGTACACATCGGTGACGATGCCGCCGCAGCTGTAGTGCGCCCCCGGAACGACCGGGATCGGTTGATGAACGGGGTCGACGCCCGCGGCCCGGCACGCCGCCGTGACGGTCGGGAACCGGGTCTCGAAGCCCTCGATGCCGCGCGCGTCGAGGAAAACGCACGCGTCGCCGGTGGCCTTCAGTCGCGCGTCCACAGCCGCGGCGACAACGTCGCGCGGCGCCAGGTCGCCCATCGGATGAACGCCCGCCGTAACCGAATCGCCTTTCCTGTCAACCAAAATAGCGCCCTCACCACGGATGGCCTCGGTGACCAGCGGCCGCCTCCGGCCGGTCTCCCCGCCGGGACCGGCAGCGTAAAGCATCGTCGGGTGGAACTGGATGAACTCGAGATCGGTGACCGCGACACCGGCCCATAGCGCCAACGCGATCCCGTCGCCGGTCGAGCCCTCGGGATTGGTCGTCGCGCTGTAGAGCTGACCCAGCCCGCCGGAGGCAAGGATCACCGTGGGCGCGCTGACGATGCCGAGTCCGTCCGGGGTGAGCACCGACACCCCAGTCACCGCTTCTTCACCCAAATGGTCGTCGTGCAGCACCTGCAGAGCCACGTGGCCGGTGCGGATGTCCAGCATGTGAGCGGCGTGGTCGAGGGCGC